>NZ_CP074436.1:3920000-4220000 GCF_016858305.2 Polaribacter sp. Q13 | reverse complement strand
CTTGCTAAAATTATTTTATTCGTTTTAGGATCTTTCCATAAATCATTATACGCATATTTACCAACCAATCTTTCTACATCTTTTTCTAAAGAATTGGCTTTATATAAATGTATTTGATTCCCTACTCTTGTTAGATACGTGTTTTCTCCGTTTTGTTTGATAATTTCAGAATGCGCAATATCATACCCAAAGGATACTTTTTTTATCCTATTAAAACTAAATTCATCTTTTAAAATACTATAGGTAGATACTAACAAATCATTAGCATGTGCAGAGGCTCCTAAAAGAATTTCTTTGTTTCCATCATTATTGATGTCAACCACTTTAAAATCTCCAATGGGTCTAATTCTTAATTTACCTTTTATATTTTTACCTGCTTTAATAGGCATTTTCTTAAAAGGTAAATCTCCTAAAGGTTTAAAAAAGTATAAAGTTCCCACAACATTCATGTGATTATTTGTGCCTAAAACCACCAATGTTTCTGTGTTATCTTTATTCTGAATAGTTCTGATAAAATTAGCAGCACTTTCACTTTTTTCTGGAACTCTCTCTCCCTTACTTTTTCTTGATTTTTCGATGGAGTATGTTTCTGATTTAATCTCTTTTATAAGTTTCCCTTTTGTATCTAAATAATAGATACTTTTATCTAAACCACCAGCAACTACATACATGTTATTGTCTTTTTTAATGGCAGTAACGGCATACATTGGTGCACTGTTCTTTTTAAACTTCCACAATAATTGTCCTTTTGAATCTAAACAATACACAGTACCATCTGCATTTGCTGCTAATATTTCATCTGTACCATCATTATCTAAATCACGTATCCAAATATCATGATTCATATAACCAGATAACGTGTTTTTCCAAAGTGTTTTTCCGGTGTAAGACACACCAATTAAAGTACCTTCGTAACTACTTGCTACAATATAAGAACTTCCATTATCAATAGCTGTTCTTACTTTTAAAATGGTGAAATCGGTTTCTATATTTACTATTGCTTTATTATTTTTAGTTGTAGGAACTTTATTTGAGGAACAGTTAAAACTGATGAACAACACAGTAACCACCAATAAATATTTTTTTATATTTTGATTCATTTATAGTAAGTTTTAAACTTACTATAAAGTAAGTGATTTAAAATTGTATAATTGTATCTGTAGATATATTTAACGTATGCGAACGTAAAATGAAGGTTTTAAAGCATAAAAACCGCTACATAAATATGTAACGGTTTTTAAATAATAAGCAATATTTCTTTCTCTTAGAAACCACCTGCAGGATTAACATCACTTGGAGGTGACTGAGCTTGTGCTTTCTGTGGATTTAAAATCATATAGGTACCTAATGCTGTTAAAGCTGCATATTTACCGTAATTACCTATTTTACTAAGAGCTTCTTTACGAGTAATATTATCTTTATTTAGTTTTGTTTCTTTCATTTTATATATTTTAAAGGTTAATCAGTTGCTCTAAACAATTATTTAATAATTACTTTTTTAGTTTCTGTTTGTTTCCCATTATAAACCTTAACTACATATATCCCTGTATTCAAACTAGATACATTAAGGCTATTAGAAGTAATACTTACATCTAATTTTTTTGTAATAACCATTCTTCCTTGAATATCAAAAACAGATACTTTAGCATTATTTTGTAAACTACCGTTTATAGATAAAGCTTTATCAACAGTATATATTTCTAATTTATTTAAAGAAACTGTTTCTGTAGACAATACAGATGCAGAAGATCTTAAGTAAAAACGACCAACACCTTTTAAATCTGAATCTGCAGTAATTTTAAAGTCACTAGTGTTTAATAACGTTAGTGTATTGTTTACAGAATCTTCTAGATACAGATTAATATTACTTGGTAATGTTGAACTAACAGCATCTATACTTAACACCAATTTAGTACCTGCAGTTGCTTTAATTTCTAAAGGAATAGATATGTCATTCATACCTAAATAAGGTAACGCTTGTATTGCTAAAGCATCTGCATTACTTCCTTCAACAAAATGCGTAAAAAGACCTTTTGATTGCGCATAGAAGGCACCAGCATCATACCCCCTATCTAATCCTTTTGTTGTGTTATCCATAAAATATACTCTAGTTGAATACGTTTTAGTTCCATCACTTAAATTTATTTTAGTCAAAGCTTTATTTGAAGCTGTTTTTGCAGCAATAAAATCGTCTTGCGTACCAGATTCTCTCCAAGCCGGATTTAATGTTAATGTACCTCCACCTGCTTTTACCTTTACAAAGAAACCTTGTAATGGTGCAATTTTATCATCTACTGGTTTTGCTGCTAAGTTATATTCTGTAAATGTACCATCTCCATTATAACCGTAAACAGCACCTGTGCCATCAAACTGACCACTATTACTGTTAAAGAAAGATGTAAAGTTCATATAAGCTGGGTAAGAATTACCTACTAAATTCCACTCACCAGAAGTTGAATTTGTACCAGATTCATCTGTAAGAGGAATTGTTAAAGGTGAAGTATTACTAAAAGAGTTTTTCTTAAATCTAAGAGTACCTCCAGAAACGCGTGCAATTCTATATCCTTTAGCTGCCAATACTGCTGTTGTTAGGTCTCCAGGAATATCTGAATCATAATTTACGAACTTACCTCCAGAAATAGCATTATCAAAAGGCCCAAACAATCTTACTGAATCATCTCCCGGGTTCTTATATATCTTCGCATCATTTTCACTATTATCCATAAAACCATCAAACGAACCATCATTTCCAACGTTTTCTTCAGTTGGAAACGCAATTAAATCGTTATTTGGTGTTGCATTAACATATTTATAATATTGTATCTGTCCAGAAATAGTTCCATTAAAAATTAAACTCCCTGAAGTAGTAGCATTAGAAACTGCAAACACATTATTCTTAGTTATAGCAGCACCATCTACTGTTAAAGAGCTTCCTGGTTTTACATTTAAAGAAACCGGACTACCAACAAGAGCGTCAGCACCAGGAGTTCCACTATCTGAAGCCACTAAAGTAAGGTCTGCAACAGTTACATCTGAATTAACTACTACTTTACCGTTTATAATTACGTTGTTTAAAGCTGTAGGCACAACTCCATCAATCCACGTTGTGGTGTCTTCCCAATTCATTACAGAACCATCATCTACACCACTTACACCAGGATGAGATGCTATTGTTACAACAGGAGCAGCTGCAGGTAGAAATTCTATTTCATCTATATAAATAGAACCTTCTGTAGCTCCGTAATTTGCTCTAACTAAAATATCTAAGTTTTCTACTGTTCCAGACCAATTAGTTGCATCAGACATATCAATAATAGCTGTTTGCCAAGTACCATTACCAGCAGAACCAGCAGCTATAGGGAAAGAAATTTGACTCAATCTTAAAGGAACTTCATTACCAGTATCTTGACTTCCTTGAACACGAAAAGATGTTCCAAAGGTTTCATTTTTGTAAACGATTCTAATACGCTTGTTAGTATCTGCATCTATACCAGCAGGATTTAAACCAAAATTAGAATTATTATTAGCTCTTGTAAGCACAAGTGCACCGTCTCCTGTAACTCCTTCAGTTGCGTTATGACTAACTAGTGTAGCATTACCATACGCAACGCTCCAACCATTTAAACCACCGCTAAATGTTTCTTGCCCATTCATATTAAAACTAGCTAATCCTAAGATAGCAAGTAAAACGAATGACTTCTTAAGTATTCTTTTTTTCATAATTGTTAAATTTGATTTAATTGTTAATTGTTGTAAAACTAAACATGAAGTTTTGTTTTTAATTCTAAAAACTTACCTTATTATTACTCTAAATTACCTTTATTCTATCCTTAATTAACATCCATAGGTTAAAATACTTTGGCAATTAAGCACTTAGGTTATCATTTTTCGTCTTTATAAGTAAAAGAAATGTGTGTTTGCGTAAAAAGCTCTTATTAATACATAATACCCTTACTTAAAAAGTATTTGATATTAATGCTAGTTATTCATTCAATAAAATCTAAATAAAGCACAAAAAAAGTGTTACCAACTAATTGGCAACACTTTAAAATAACTAAATTTATTATTTATTAAGAAAGTTTATTTTCATTCTCCGCAGCATATTTACTTGGAGAGACGTTGTATTTTTCTTTAAAAATTTTGGTAAAATGCGTCCTACTTTTAAAACCTGTCATTAAAAACACTTCATTTACAGATAATTTTTGATGTACTAAAAATTGTGCTGCCTTTTTTAAACGATACATTTTTATGAGCTCAAATGGAGTTTGATTGGTTAATACTTTTACTTTTTGATAGAAATGTGTTCTATTCAAATACAATTCTTTAGCAAGTGTATTAATGTCAAAATCTTGGTTGTCTAGATTCTCTTCCATTATACTATACAACTTTTCTAAAAAAGCATTATCGTTTCTATTATTCTTGTTGTTTTCTTTTGTTAACGGAATACCAACTTGATATCTTTCTCTTAATTGTTTTCTATTATTAAGTAATGCTTCTATATTTGTTATTAAACGTTGTACATTAAAAGGTTTCTTTATATATGCATCTGCACCATCTCTAAGACCTCTAACATGATCTTCTATATCTGTTAAGGCTGTTAATAAAATAACTGGTATATGACTTGTTTTTAAATCAGATTTAATACTTATGCATAAATCTAAACCGTTTACATTAGGCATTTGCACATCACTAATTACAATATCTGGCCAATTATTTTCTAATGCATCTAAACATTCTTGTCCGTCTCTAAAAGCCTTAACAGTAAAATATTTAGACAAAATACCCGTAACATACGTTCTCATTTCTAAATTATCTTCTGCGTAAAAAACTAAAGATTCCGTAAAATCTGCACTTACATTTACGTTTGTTAAATTTGCTTCATCTAGAATTTGTTTGTCTATTATTATTTCTTTTTCTTTTGGTAGTGCTACCGTTTTTTTATCTAAAACTTCATCTTCTTCCACTTGTTGTTTTACAATTGGTAACTGAAAACTTATGGTAGTTCCTTCATTTACCGTGCTCGTTGCACTAATGTAGCCATAATGCATTTCTACTAATTTTTTTGAAAAAGCTAAACCAATACCAGACCCTGCAATATGTTCTTTTTGTGTAAATTCCGACTGATAAAATCTTTCGAAAACATGTTCTAAATCTACCTCATCTATTCCCATACCTGTATCTGACACAGAAACAATTAAGTCTTTCTCATTACAACTAAATTCAATCTTAATAGCATCTCCTGCCTTGGTATATTTAAAAGCATTATTAATTAAGTTATTGCAAATTTTTTCTATTTTATTTTTATCTCCCGAAACAATAATATTTTTATTTTTTGCAATTAGCTCAAAATTCTTTTGGTCTTTATTTGCTAAAAACATAAAATCATTGGCTAATTCTTGTAAAAAGATATTAAAATTAAATCTCGAATAATTCATTTTTAACAAATTAGCTTCAGCCCTTCTAAAATCATGAACTTGATCTACTAATTGTTTAATTTTTTTTGTTTGACGTTTCACCAAACCTAACTTTTCGGAAACATCAAGATTATTCTTATACCTATCTAATAAGACATCTACAGGCCCAGAAATAAGCGTGATTGGCGTTTTAATTTCATGAGAAATGTTAGAAAAAAATCGCAATTTAGATTCGTTTAATTCTTTAACATTGTCTTTTTCTAATTTTTCTATGGCAACATTATGATTTAAAGATTGAATTTTAGTTATAATAAAGATTATAAAATAGAGTATTATTATAATTAACAATACATATATAAAATAGGCTGTGTTAGTTTCCCAAAAAGGAGGAACTATTACAATTTTAAGTTTTTTAGGAGTTGTCCATTCATTTAATGAGTTAGATGCCATATAACTTAACTCATACTCTCCTGGTTGCAAACCACTATAATTTATAGTGTTATTATTTGAAGAAGTTTCTACCCAATCTTTATTAATTGGATATAATTTATACCTTAATGAATGATTTTTAGGATTAGAAAAATGTAAACTTACAATATCAAAAGAAAAAACATTTTGGTTGTGATTTAGTTCTATTGTGTTTAATTCCGACAGTTTTTTACTTAGAATTACTTGATTACTAATTGTATCTCCTGGATTAATTTTTTGGTTAAATAATTTAAAATTTTCTAGCCAAACTTTAGGAAGTTCTTCTTTAGCATTTATTTGAGTAGGATTAAAATAGCAAAAACCATCTAATCCAGAAAAAAAGAGCGTTCCGTTATCTAGTTTACCTGAAGAAAACCAAAAGTCTTCAAAGGGTAAACCATCTGCTAAATTAAATTTCCTAAAAACTTTACTTTTTAGATCGAACTTATTTAACCCAATATTTGTAGAAACCCATAAACTATTATCATTATCATATTGTATACTTTTTACTACATTATTTGAGAGTCCTTCTTTTTCTGTGAATGGAAAAAATTCTAAACCGCCTTCTTTTTCTTCAATTTTACAGATACCTCCACTTTCTGTACCAACCCACAATTCTTTATTTGGTAATCTTACTATTGAAGTAACAAAATTGCTAGATAAAGATTTTTTATTCTTTTTATCTTTTACAAACTGACTTATATTCAACTTATTTAAAGGAGTGTTTTCTTTGTTTTCTATTCTAAACAACCCATCAGAATCTGCGCCAATCCAAATATAATTTTTCAAATAATCTGAATATACATATCTTGCTAATGCAATTTTTTTAGCATTAAAAAAAGGATTGGAGTTAAGAGATTCTATACTTTTAATACTGCTAGATTTATTAAGCGCTATTTTAAAAACATCTAGAGAGGTGCCAATCCAAATATTACCAAATTTATCTTCTGAATAAGATCTAAAAGAATCATTTAGAGTATTACTTAAAACGTCATTCTCTATTTTTTCTAGTTTTTTTTCTCCTTTTTTCACTCTAAAAAAACCAATCCCAGTAATTTTTAACCATGTATCTTTTCTTGAATCAACAAAAACAGATGAAACATTTAAAAATTGTTTTTCAGGTATATGAAAAGGCAAAGATTCAAATTTCCCAGTAACGGAATTAAACAACCCTATACCACCAAAAGTAGCAGAAACATAAGCTCTTATACTATCTAAACTAGAAATATTTGTAACAAAATTAGAAGTAATACCATACTTATAATTCATCCCTTTATTATACTTCTTAAAAGGGTTTTCTTTAATATCGAATTCATACAAACCTTTATTAAAAGTACCAACCCAAATATTATTTGAAGAAGAAATAATACTACTTATTCTAAGTCTATCTGTATTATCATTAAAATAATGTTTTTTAAGATGATTGATATCTTTACTGCCAATTACCGCTTTTACATCATTAATTTTTATGATTCCTTTATTTAGAGTCCCTAACCATAAATCTCCATTATCATCTATTCTTAAACTATTAAACTGATTCTCTTTAAGTATGGTATTTTCTAAATTAAATTGATTACTTTTTTGATTATAATTTACTACAGCTATTCCGTTTTCAAGACTTACTAATAATTGAGAATCGGTGATTCTAATAATTGCATTAGCACTGTTTATTGTTGATGATAATAATTTTTGAAAACTATTATTTTCTACGTTAAATAAGTACAATCCACTTGAAGTAGCAAAAACTAAATTTCCATTATTTAATTCTAAAACATCATAAAATTTTAAATGGTTAGATTCCTTCATTAATGGAACAAACTGATTTATAAACTTATAATTTTCATCGAATAGAAAAACCCCATTACCCTCGGTTAAACAGTATACCTTATCGTTCTTTTTATTTATAAAAACCTTTCTTATAATTGGCCCGTTGTTATCTTTACCTGCAAGTTTATTAGAATATAGTTTTTTAAATTTCTCTTGAGAATATTTATAGATTGTAATTCCTTGGTCTGTACCAATCCATAAGTTTTTTTTACTATCTTCTGCAATAGCTCGTATTCTGTTACTTGTAAGAATATCTTTATCTATAGTATTTTTAAAAGTTACTAATTTATAACCATCATATTTATTGATGCCTCCGTAGGTACCAATCCATAAAAAACCATTACTATCTTTTAAAACAGAGGTTACTCCATTATGTGCCAAACCATCAGAAATAGTAATTTTATTTGCATACTCAATTTCATTTTCCTGAGAAAAAAAGTTAATTGTACTAAAAAATGTTAGCAAAAATGCGAAACAATATTTTTTTAACATTGGCATATAGAAGTTTAATAAAGCCATAAAAATACTAAAGTTTTTTTATTTTAATTGAATAATGAATTTATAATGAGTTAGAAATAAAATGCTTCTTTTTTTTAAGCATCTTTCTATATTAAGATACCACTAGATAAGTCTCCTAACTTCACCCTTTTAAATTAGATTCTTTATAGTTATACTTCTTTATAAAGGTTGATAAAAACACCTTTTTTAATGATGCCGTTTTATTATGAATTTTAAAATTATTTCCATTTAAAAATTTACACAATGACCTGCATCATTTTACAAAAAAGAGAGTAACCCTAAATTTGTATAAAATCTAAGTAGCATTATATTGATATTTTATTAGCACAACTTGATGGTTAGATCCTCTGTATCTTTTTTTATTATTTTAAGATTTAATCCAATATGTGTAGCATATTTTTTTAGTGATTTAAAAGATAGATTACCGAACGGACGCGATAAATTGGCATAAAAACAGTTATATATTCTATCCTTATTGGCTTTGACTTATCTACATTATCTGTGTTAGTTTTGGCTATTTACTTAATCGAAAAGTTGCTAAATTACATTCTATTGGTGTTTTGAAAGATGAGTAAAACGTTCACATAAAATACATATTTATTATGAAAAATTCACAGAACATATTACAGGAAATTACAGAACTAACTACTAATATTGAAACGAATTACCCAGAATTATATCGTTCTTTAGATGAAAACCCTATCACTTTACCTGTAAGCAAACATCCTTACATGGATAAAACAGTGATGCAAGATTATTTAGAAAGTTTGAAACAAATATTAAAACATTATTTAGAAGAAGAGAAAATAAAAAATAATATTTAATATCATGGGAGAAATAGCTACATCAAACAGACAAATTACCATATTCTATAGTTCAAAATCTGTTAGAGCAAAACAAACATTAGTTTATGCTAAAGCAGAAGGATTAGAGATTCTAGAGATAGATATTTTAAAAACCAAACTTACTGGTACTCAAATTGTAGAACTTGCAGATAGATTGCATTTAGAAGTAGCGGACTTGGTTAATCAAGAACACCCTGCTTACACCTCACGTTTTAAGCATCATAATTTAACTACAGACGACTGGATTAAAATGATACAACACAATCCTGAAATTATGAAACAGCCTATAGCAATACGTGGCGATATTACTATTTTGGTTGAAACACCTACGGATATTATTAAGATTTAAATTATAATGAACAGCTAGCTCTATAGTATAATTCGTGCCCAAATTCTATTCTTTAAATAGAAACAATTGCTAAACAATAAATCGTAATAAATAGCATTATATGGAATATATACATAACGAATAATTATGCTACGCTATTCGGATAAAACCTAGATGGTGAAAGCCTTCTTGGTCTAGCAAATACACTAAACGGGCTTAACTAATAAGCTCTAAATCTACTAGTTTTTCATTATTTTAGACTGTAACACTAGAAAATAATTAAATAAACCTTTAAAATGACCTGTATCATTTTGAATTTCTGACTAAAATGCAACCTTTGAAATCTAGAATTTTAAAACAACAACATTATGAAAACTAAAATTTTATATAACGAAAACATGCATTTTGAGCATATAAATTGGAAACGAGAACTTGCTTTTTGGGAAGATGAATTAAAATCTTTTAACAGAAGATTAAGTGAACTCGTATCTCGTTGGACAGATAAAGATGTACTTGCAAAACTAGAACATTTTCAAAATGAATTTGTTCTTCACGAAGCTGTCATAGAAGATTTACAAGAAATTATTGAAGAACATGAAACACGTATTGCTGCACAAAGCAAGACAAATAAAGATGCCTTAGATACTCAATTAGCTAAAAAACATGTTGAGTTTAGAAATAAAATGGAAAATCAAAGAAATATTTACACCCAACTTAAAAAAGATTTTTTTAGATTTCTTGAAGAATATATGTAAAAACCTAAAAGGAATTATTGGGTTGTCCTTTTTTAAAATAGATACTAATAAAAGTGTTGTTGATCAAAAAAGAACCTATGATTCTTCTTTCTATTTTTAACTATTTTCTAATCTCTTATTTATTAAAATAAATGCAACATTTTTTCATCATACTGACTTAGGTCATTAGGTACACAAATTTTACAAACTAATTTTGAGGATGTAAATCATTACACATTTTCTAATCAAAGAATAATAAAAAAGTAAAAAAGATAAGAAGAAAAATTATATCAATTACAGAATACTCTAAGCAAAGGTATTGTGAATTGATAATAAAGATTTAAACAATCTATAAATGAAGTAATAATGGGAAAATTAATTCTAGTAAGACACGGAAAAAGCATCTGGAATATAGAAAACATATTTACAGGGTGGACAGATATAGACCTTGCAGATCAAGGTATTGAAGAAGCAAAAATAGCAGGCGAACTTATTAGAGACAAAAACATCGCTATAGACATTTGCTTTTCATCTTATTTAAAAAGAGCTATTAAAACTGCTTCAATTATTCTGGAAACAGCCAATTTAACGCAAATAGATTTCATTAAAAGTTGGAAACTAAATGAACGAAATTATGGTGCTTGGCAAGGAAGAAATAAGGACGAAGTAAGAAAAGAAGTTGGCGAAGACCTATTCTGGAAAGTAAGACGAGGCTATAGTGCTTCCGCACCTGCATTATCATTAGATGACGATAGATATCCAAAATTAGACCCGAAATACAAAAAAGTCAATACTTCTAATTTACCACTAACGGAATCTTTAAAAGATACCAAACAAAGAGCCGTTGAATATTATTTTGAAGCTATTGTACCAGAATTAGTAAAGGGGAATACCGTACTTGTTTCTGCTCACGGAAACTCTATTAGAGCATTAATGACTCAAATTTTAAATATTCCTGCTTCAGAAATTTCAAAAGTAGAAGTACAAACAGGAGTTCTAAATATCTATGATTTTGATAGTACAATGACTTTAAAAGATAACTACGCATTAAAACAAAAAAACGAATTGGTTCTTTAAAAGATTAGAAAAAAGGATGTTTTTTTTTAATTGGAAATTTGAAAAAAACAGAGATTAAGTAATTTTAGGAATCTCTTAATCTCTGTTTTTTATAGTTACTGATAATGGTTAAAATTAAAGACAACTTTAGTGATACATACCTTGCTAAAAAATCCGTTTTAAATTTAGAATGGAATACTTCTGTTCATCTGGAAGAAGTTTGTGTGAAAAATCAACAAAAAAAATATAAAAATGAACTATAAAAATATAACTGTAGCAGGAAGCGGTGTTTTGGGTTATCAAATTGCATTTCAAACTGCATTTCACGGATTTTGTGTAACTGTTTATGACATCACAGATGAAAATTTGGAGAAAGCAAAAAACAAATTCAACAATTTGGGTGAAGCCTATAAAAAAGACTTAAAAGCAACGCAGCGACAAATTGATAAAACACATCGAAACTTAAAATACACTTCAAATTTAGCAGAAGCTGTAAAAGATGCAGATTTACTCATTGAAGCGGTTCCAGAAAATCCTGCAATAAAAATAGATTTCTATAAAACTCTAGCAAAAGTAGCCCCAGAAAAAACAGTTTTTGTAACAAATTCTTCAACACTATTACCTAGTCAATTTGCAGAATCTACCGGAAGACCTTCTAAGTTTTTAGCTTTACATTTTGCCAATACGGTATGGATTCATAATACAGCAGAAATTATGGGGCATGCAACTACCAACCCCCAAATTTTTAATGATATTATTGACTTTGCCAAAGCAATTGGTATGTTGCCTTTGCCTTTATATAAAGAGCAACCTGGTTATATTTTAAATTCACTATTAGTACCATTAATAAATGCAGCAACTGCTTTATTAGTAAATGAAGTTGCTAAGCCAGAAACAATAGATAAAACTTGGATGAAAGCAACTGGTGCTCCATTAGGTCCTTTTGCTATTCTAGACATTGTTGGCATTACAACAGCCTATAATATTGATAAAATAGCAGCCAACAAAACTAAAGATCCTTTAAAAATAAAAACCGTAGCCTACTTAAAAGAGCACTATATCGATAAAAATAAATTGGGTGTTTCTACTGGTGAAGGGTTTTATAAATATCCTAACCCAGCTTTTAAAAATCCAAATTTTTTAAAATAGTTTTTAATATTCATGTTGCACTTATAACATGAATTTAGAAAACAATTAAATCTTTAAAAAATAAAATAATTTGTAAGTTCAAGGAGTCAGTGTAACAGATATTAAAGCTAACGCAATTATAATTGATACAACAAAAAGTTTAGTGAAACTAAATGGCATAATACAATTCTATTGCCTAGAAAAAAGCTGCAGAAAACGCATCATATTTAGCATCTGGTCTGCAGATAGTAATAAATGAATTAGATATCATAAACTATTAAACTTCGTCTTTTCACATCGTCCTGTTATTTAGATAAGTATTTAAAATAGCTACTTGAAATTCACCAACAATAGGCAGGTTTGCATTTGCATTCATAAGTACCAAACCGTAGCCTAGGTGAGAGAGTTTACAATCTTGTACAATGCTTTGGTTTATTCCACTAAAAATGGGCATAAAATGAGCATTTGTTTCAATACCTGATGCATTTGCAATTTTTATAGCCAGAACCACTGCTTCTAAAATTTGTTTTGGAGACAGCCCTTTATCCAGTAAATCACTTGCCAAATGCGTCATCTGTAAACTGTTATAAAAATCCTTAAAATTATGAATAGCATCAGCCTCATTGTATTTCCTAGAATATAATAATAATAAATTATTATGTAACTTTAATTTTATATCTGCTGTGTTATAACTCTAACCAATTCCTTTTTACAAGAACCATATCATTCTGCAAATAAATCTACATGAATAGATTTTTACTTTTTTAAACTTTTTATATAATTAAACACAATTTTTTTTAAGAATTTAAAATCGTTTAAAAAAGTGTGTATTCTTAGTACAGCCTAATATTTTATAATAATCCTTGTCGTTCATCGTACAAAACTATTTTTTATTTTAAAGGATATCTATTGATAAAACTAAGTTTAAGTGCTTTTTTTGCAGTAGTTAAATGTAATTTCACATCTTCTGTAGTTATGTTTCTTATTTGAGCTATTTCAAACAACTCTAAGTGTTTAAAAGTAGACAATTGAAAAACGGTTCGTATTTCTAAAGGTAAATGATGTAGTACTAATGCAATTTGATTTTCAATGTCTTTAGCACTTAAATCTCTGTCAATCTTTTCAATCCAATCTTTTTCGTCATCTTCTATAAATACATGGTTTAATGTATAGTCATTATGGTTGTAAGACATATCATCTAATTCTTCAATCATCAATAAATCTCCACCACCATCTGTACTAAATTTTTCTTCCATTTCATCCCACTCAGATTGCGTGTAAGTATCAATATTTTTAAGAAAGAAATCATCAAACTCTTCTTCGTCAATTTTATCATCTAATAAGTCATTGGCTTTTTTAAATAACCAAGGATATAATTGTTTCTCACTTTCAACCTCATCAATATGGTCATAAACTTCTATAAATAATCGATTAATAAAATCATCCGCTTTATATTTTCCTTGAGGTAAATTTCCTTTGGTTAAGGCGGTACTTAATCTTTTAATAATGTAGTGCTTTACTTCATATAAATCTGTTAATAATAAGCTATTAAAATCTGCTTGTTTGTTTTCTTGTTTGTACTTCTTTAAATCGGAAAAAGTACTTGCCACAAATACATCAAATTCCTTTTTACTTTCATAATATTTTAAATTGTCCATTTCGAAAAATTTTATTGCCCAAATTTACAAATGCTTTATATTAAAGTGACTGACCTAGATCAGTCTCAAAAGAATATAGTTGTTGATGATTTACTTGGAGTATATGGTCTCATCAACAAAACCAACTTAAAACCTAATGCAAACACTTTAAATATTAATAATATAATTAAACAAACCTTTGAGTGTGCAGCAAATATAAATGCGAAAAAAATTTTATATAGATATTAAAGATTACACCGTAAAATTGCCTGGTAAAGCAGATTGCTATAAATTAGCTTCCACGACAGGTAATTCATTTTTATTTCCTCTAATTATAAGTAAGTAATTACCTTTTTTTATTGATTTCTTGTACTCTATAACACTTTCTTCAGCGACTCCTATACCTCTTAAAATGCCATAAAGACCTGTAGTCATTGCTCCTATTTTTTTTCCATTAATTTCTTGTAAAAACATAGGAGCCAAAAATCCTGCAATAAAAACAGCCCCTATTTTAGGGGTTGATACTACACCAAAGTTTGAAGTTAGTCGTAATTCATCATTACAATATGTTTTTAATTCAGTCCAATAATTTGCAAAATTGGTCTCTAAATTAACGTCTTCTAGTTTGCCTAATACAGAAATTTGAATACCATCAATCTTTAGTTGGCAAATATGCTTTATAGCATTATCAATTTGTTTAATTGTAGGAAAAGCTTTTAATAAAACGCGCTTTTCTTTTAATTCTTCTACTTTAGAGTTCATGTATATTATAATCTTGGCAATTATATAGCCTATTCTATTGCTAAAATAATAGTACAAATACCTATACGAAATGACCTATATCAATCTGATTATTTGGAATCCTTTTTTATTTTTTTACATACTGATGCAGGTCATTCTAATCATAGATTATTAGTCATAATTTTGAGGCATAGAAATAAATTATAAACCTACCTGAGCATACAATTTGCAGGTATTAAAAACATAGAATCATGACAAGGAATAGTGAAAACACCTTATTGGCTTTATTAACAGGGGTAACCAATAGGTGCAGGAATTGGAATTTTGTACGCACCAGATAAAGGTGCAAAAACTAGAAAAAAGATTAAACAAAAAGCAGAGAATCTTGAGCACGACATTGCAGAACGTGTTTCTCATGCTAAAGAAGAACTTACAAAAACCGTAAATCATAAAAAAGAAGAATTTGATCAAAAATTAGATGATGCAATTTCTGATATGAGCGGTAAGGCAGATGATATTATTACGGCTTTAGAAAATAAGTTAGAAGAACTTAAACGTAAAAATGCGCACCTTCAAAAAAACTAATTTTGATTTTTTGAAGCATTAAAATCAAACATCTTAAGAATCGATGTTAATACTCATAACTATGTAAAAAGTAATGAAGAATATATTAACCAAAAAAGTTTTAAAGCATTTATAATTAGTATTATTTTAATCACTAAAATACTAATTATAGGTGCTTTATTTTATACATATTTACAGATAGTACAACTTGTTATTACTTTTAACGATTATTACCCAAACTCTGCAATTTTCTTTAAACCTTCTTTATTTATCAAAATGAGTTTTCTATTGGTTTCTATAGCAATTAAACCTTCGTTTTTAAACTCGGTTAACATTCTAATTGCTGTTTCTGTGGCTGCACCTATTAAGCCTGCAAAATCATCTCTCGGAATACTTATTCCGGCATGTTGCTTATCTTTCATTAAACCTTTAGTATCTAGTTCTAATAATGCTTTGGCCGTTTTTTGACGTACAGTAGCAAATGCCATATCCACTAACTGCTCTTGTAGGTGAATTAAATTATTAGAGATCATTCCAATAAATTTATTAGAAACGTCTCTATTACCATGTATTAGATTTACAAAATCTGCTTTTGGGATGCCGCAAACCTCAGCATCTTCTAAAACACTGGCTGTTTCTATATAAGTTCCGGTATCTCCTAGTAAAGATAATTGGCCAATAAAATTGCCAGCACCATACACTCCTATTACAAACTCCTTACCAGATTCTGTAGTTCTGTATGTTTTTACAGTACCACTTTCTATATAAAACAACTGATGCGCAGCATTGCCTTCATCATAAATTCGCTCTTTGATTTTATAACTTTGTAGGCTACGATCTTTAGATAAAGCTTCTAGATTTAAATAATCTGAAGCTTCATTTAAAAATTGATTCATACCTTGCATATTTTTAGAATACTCTTTCTTTAAAAAATCATTTTTGTTGATTCTACAGGCTATGGCGTCAAGTAATTCTGCTTCTTCAAATGGTTTAATTAAATAATCATCTGCACCAAGATTCATTCCTTTTCTTAAATCTGATTTTTCTGATTTTGCTGTTAAAAATATAAATGGAATACTAGCTGTTTTTAGGTTACTTTGTAATTGCTTAAAAACACCATAACCATCTAATTCTGGCATCATAATATCGCAAATAATTAAATCTGGATGTATTTTAAGTGCTTTTTCAACACCTATTTTACCATTTTCGGCAGTGGATACCTCATAGTTTTCTAATTCAAGAATTTCGGCTGTATTTTCTCTAACATCTTTACTGTCTTCAATTAATAGTATTTTTTTCATATCATTCTATATTTAAAGGAAACTCAAGGTAAAAAGTGGTACCCACATTTAATTCACTTTTAAAGGCAATTTTTCCCCCCATAAGTTCGGTATATTGTTTGGTTATATTTAATCCTAAACCAGTGCCTTGTATATTTGTTGTGTTATTGGCTCGATAAAAACGTCTAAACATATTGTCTAAATCTTCTTTAGGTATGCCAATACCTTTATCTGCAACCGTTATAAATAATTGTTTATTGTTCGATGCTATTTTATAGGTAATCTCTTTATTTTCTTCGGAATATTTAATAGCATTTGATATTAAATTGAAAATAATATGGCGCATTAGTTTAAAATCTAAAAACACTTCTAAATTTTCTTGTTGATGCTTAAATAAAATAATTTGCCCCCTTTTTTTAACCCCTTCCATTTCTTCTATGACAGATTTAGAAAAATCAATAATATTAAAGGTTGAAGGTTGCGCTATAACTTTGCCTTCGTTTAATTTACTTAATGATAAAAAATCATTAAGTATAATAACTAAGTTTTTTATATTAGACCTAATTTTTGATACATGATTTAACCTTTTATCTTCTTTTCCTGGTGCATTTAGTTTCTCTATTAAAATAGCGGAGGATAAAATAGCACTTAAAGGTGTTCTAAACTCATGTGATGCCATTGAGATAAACCGAGATTTTAATTCACTTAACTCTTTTTCTTGTTTTAAACTATTTTGAATATTTAATTCTATCTGTTTCTGTTTGGTAATATTATGATGTACCAATAAAACTTGTGTAATGTTATTGTTTTGATCTCTTAAAGGCGAGGAATTAATTAAAAAGACCCGATTTTGATATCCTACCTCAAAAGAACAATGCTTACCTTTAAATGTTTTTAGAACATTTTCCTTTACTTTGATTTTTACGCTTTGCGGAACCCCTATAACATTATCTATTAAAGTTTTTTCATTTGCCAAACCTCTAAAACCAAGTTCATCTACTTCTTCTCCTTCAACCAAAAGAATATTAAAATTAGAATCGCAAACAACTACAAATCCTTTCGGGAAATTTTTAGAAATATTATCTAGTAAAAATTTACTTTGTATTATTTTATTCTCTGCGGCTTTTGTAACTAAAATTTGGTCTTCTAAACTTAAATTAGATTCTATTAATTTTTGAACCGTTGTAGTGAGTTCTTTGGTCCGTTCCGTTATTTCTCGTTCTAATTCTTCTGTATAATTACGTAACTTATCTTCACTTTCTTTAAATTTTTGTTCGGCTCTTTTTTGTGCTGTAATATCATGAGTTATACCTAGCATCCTAATAGGTTTTCCGTTGATACTTTTATAAACCTTTCCCTTTGCTTTTAACCAACGAATGGATTTATCTGGTAATACAATTCTATATTCATTTGTATACGTACTATCAATTTTTAAAACTTTAGAGATTGCTAATTTTATCCGCACTTTATCATCTGCATGAACCATAGCCATAAATGATTCAAATGTAGGTGCTTGATTTTTGAAATTTGCACCAAATAATAAGTGTTCGTTTTCATCTCTTATAATTCTATTGGTAAGCAAATTCCAATCCCAAGAGCCAAATTCACCCGCTTCTAAGGCAAGCCGAAGCCTTTCTTCGTTTTCTTTGAGTTCTATTTCTGTACTTTTACGTTGGGTAACATCTCGTATAATGGTTAAAAAATTTCCTTCGGATGTTTTAATAATTCGAGATTCAACATGTGTTAATTTATTATTAATGATAAGGGAATACTCTACAGTTTTAGGTTTCTTTGTTTTTTCGCAATCTGAAAAACCATGTCTAATTATTTCACAAATATCTTTTGGAAGAATGGCATCTATGTTTTTTCCAATATGCTCATTATAAGGGACTGAAAACTGATAATTATCGGGGGCATGAAGTTCTATAAGATTACCATATTTATCATAAACAATAATTACATCTGGTAAGGTTTCTAACAAAGCAGAAATTCTGGCTTCGTTTTTTATAATCTTTAATTCGGCTGCCTTTTTCTCTGTAATATCCCTAACGATTGTTAAAATACCATGGTGATTTAAATGAATTACGCGCGCTTCAAAAAAATCTTCTTTATTTTTATTCTTTACGTGATACTCCACTACCTGCAGCGCTCCACTTTTAATAGCAAGTTTGTGGGCTTTTTTTATTACTTTATATACATGCGGTGGTAATATATTATTCATATTCTCACCTATTAAAGTTTTAACAGGCATAGAGAACTTTTCTAATTTTGGAGCAAAACAATCTGTATAATTTCCTTCGAGATCTTGAATAAACATCATATCTGGAATTGCTTCTAACAATGCCCTATTTTTTGCTTTTTCTTCTTGCAGTTGCAGTTCGGTTTCCTTTTGTTTTGTAATGTCTTGTACAAAACCTTCCAAAGCAATTAGATTTCCATTAACATCGAAAATTCCTTGACCTTTTTCTCTACAATATTTAATTGTTCCGTTTTTATGAGTTATACGATATTCTACAAAAAATGCTATTTTGTTAGCAATTGCCTTTTGTACATCTTCTGCTATCGCTTTATTATCTTCTTTAAAAATTAAATGAGGAAATAATACATTTCCATTTACAAACTCCTCGCTTTTGTATCCTGTTAATGCAAAGCAACCTTCACTCATAAACTCTACAGTAAAATTTTCATCGTTCTTTGAACGATACACAATACCTGGTAAGTTATGAATGAGCGTATCAAGTTTTATGTGCTTCATTTGGTAATTCGTTCCGTTTTTAAGAGATGTTAACTGTCTTCTAAAGAAAATAACCTACGTGATATTTTAATATCCTTATTTAATTTTTTGATATTATGAAACAAATAAATCCGTATTTTTTTCTAATATTTTTTTAGTGTTTGTATAGCCCAAATTAAAAATAGTATCAATATTATTCATATCAAAAGTTGCATAATCGACTAATTCTTGGGGTGTTATAACTAAATCGCATTCCGGAAATTTGTTCATAGATTCTGCTGCTACTTTAATTTTATAAGCGCGCTCAATTACAGAATAAGAATGTTTTAAATCGTTGATACTAACTTCTTTTAAGGGATTAACGTAAACACCTATAATTTTAGTACAAATTGTTTTTAAGGGTTCTACAGGGAAATTGTTTAACGTACCGCCATCAACATAATAATTACCATTGATTTCCGTAGGCGTAAAAACACCCGGAAAAGAAGCAGAGGCAATAATAGGTTTTATAACTTGCCCTTGGCTAAATATCTTAGATGACCCATCAATTATATTTGCAGCAGTAACAAATAATGTTTTTTTTAAAGCATCAAAATTGTCGATTGGAAAAAAGGTTTTGAGGTCATCATAAAAATTAGCCGAATTTAAAAAACCAGGTTTATTTCGCGCATATCTATATGTACTAAAAATAGTGATGGTTTTAAAGAAATTTAATATCTCTGGCCAAGAAACACCTGCTGCATATAAGCCACCAACAATAGCTCCAGAACTTGTACCTGCAATATGTGTAGGAAAAATACCATGCTCTTCTAATGCTTTAATTACTCCTATATGAGCAGCTCCACGAGCGCCACCACCAGAAAGGACTAAGCCTATATTCATTTTTATGATTTGTATTTAATATATAAAGATACAAGGTTGATTTTGAACGGATACTGATTTAGGTCAGTTTCTTATAAAACCGGACTAAACACTTTGGCTAGACCTTCTTTTAAACGTTCTATTTTTGGTCTTTTAAGAAATTGATTATAATTTAATTGATTACTTTTTTTACAATCTATTATAAAATCTAGTTTTAATTTTGTTGTTATTTCCTTGTCATACATTAAAACATTGACTTCATAATTTTGCTCAAAACTTCTAATATCTAGATTTGCAGTTCCAATAGTCGTAAGCTCATCATCTGAAATAATAACTTTACTATGTAAAAATCCATCTGGAAATAAAAAAATTTTAACTCCAGATTCTAGTAAATCTTCAAAAATTGAACGAACCGTCCATTTTACCAAAAAACTATCAGATTTTGTAGAGAGAAGTAATCTAATATCGATGCCACTTAGTGCAGCAACTTGCATAGCTTCCTTTAAAGCCTCTCCCGGAATAATATACGGATTGGTAATGTATACATACTTTTTTGCACTATTAATTATAGAAAAATAAAGTTGCTGAATAGCAGAAAATTCTGAATCTGGTCCACCTGCAACAACCTGAGCAACTGTTTTTCCAGAGGTTGAATGTTTCAAGAAATATTGTGTGTTTAATAAATTATCCGAATTACTCGCAAAGCTCCAATCCATAGCAAAAACAGATTGTAAACTATTTACAATCGTTCCTTTTAACTGCAAATGCATATCGTACCAATTACCTAAATCAGGATCTCCAGAGAGGTATTTATCTGCAACATTAATGCCTCCAGTAAAACCATACACGCTATCTACTACCACAATTTTTCTATGATTTCGGTAATTTATTGATGATAAAAACCTACCTAATTTCATAGGTAAAAAACCAAATACTTCTATGCCTTCTGCTTTTAGACTGTTTATATATGTATGACTTAATGTTCTGCTTCCCAAAGCGTCATAAAGCAAACGCACTTCAACACCTTCTTTGGCTTTTTTAATTAATATGGTTTTAAATTTTTCAGCCAAATCGCCTTCTTCAAAAATATAATACTGAATGTGAACGAACTTTTTTGCAGTTTCTAAAGCCTTAAAAATAGCTTCGAAAGTAGCTGCTCCATTTTTAAGTGGAATTATTTCATTGCCAACAGTAGGAACAAAATTTGCTCCTTTAATAATGAGTTTTACTAGTTTTATATGCTTTTTTATGGATGCAGGAATGTCTGAGTCTGAATCTATGGTTTTATAATATTCGTGAACCTTATTTAAGTATTTAGAAATTGATTTTGTTTTTTTTAAGGTATAGAATTTATTTTTTCTTCGATTACGACCAAGTATAAAATATAACAGCATTCCACCAACCGGAATCGTAAAAATTGCCAACAACCAAGCTAAGGTTTTGGTTGGTCGTATTCCGTAAAGCAAGAGTCTACCCATTAGAGCTAATGCTAAAAGAAAATATAGAACGAGCGCTATCGTCATTAGTTAACTAATATTAGTTTCTATGAATAAAATGTAATAAGGTTACTTTTTTAAAACAAACGTTTAAACAAGTAATTATTTTTTATAATGTTGATACGATTAAAAGTATGCCCACTCATAATAATTCATTTTTATGCTAAATTATTATAAATAAAGTATTCTATGAATGACTTAGGTCAGTTCACAAAACGACTTCACACAATAAACTAAATAACTCACAAACAAGCAATTACAATAAAACTAAAAGCATAAAAATAATCTAGACCTGATGGGATTTTTTTACATAACACCAAATACATATAGAAACTAATATCCATAAAAAAATAGCTATAAACTTTATTAAACTGACCTGCATCATTTTATAAATTGCATTATTTAAATACTTTTAATTAAATTTTTAAATAAATTATTTTGGGTATTGCTAAACTTAAAACACAATTAAATCTACTCTTAATTGAACTAGGCGATTTAACCTATTTTACAAGTCACTTTTTCAAAGAAACATTTAAGCGCCCGTTTGAAACCAAAGAATTGTTGCGCCAATGTTACAATATGGGAAACCGTTCTTTATTACTAGTGGGTATAACCAGCTTTATTATTGGCTTAGTATTAGACTTACAAACACGACCAACCTTAATGGAATTTGGTGCTGTATCTTGGATGCCTTCTATGGTTAGCATATCTATTGTAAGAGAAATTGGTCCTATAATAATCGCGCTGGTTTGTGCTGGTAGAATTGGTTCTGGTATTGGTGCAGAATTAGGTTCTATGCGCGTTACCGAACAAATTGATGCTATGGAAGTTTCTGGCACTAATCCTTTTAAATATTTAGTAGTTACTCGTGTGCTAGCAATTACCCTTATGTTACCATTATTAATTGTAATTGGTGATGCATTTGCGCTATTGGGATCTTATATAATTGAAAATATTAAAGGAAATGTATCATTTACATTGTATTTTAATGAAGTTTTTAATTCGTTAGAATTTGGAGATATACTTCCCGCTACCATAAAATCATTCTTTTTTGGTGCAGCCATTGGTATTGTGGGTTGCTATAAAGGCTATTACTGCGAAAAAGGTACAGAAGGAGTTGGAAAAGCTGCTAATTCTGCGGTAGTTATCAGTTCTTTATTATTATTTATTATCGATTTTATTGCCGTTTTTGTAACTAATATTTTCTATGACTAATGAAAAAAGAAAAAATAATATCACCCAATAACATCGTTCTAGAAGTTAAAAACCTGCATAAAAGCTTTGGCAAAAACCATGTCCTAAACGGTTTTAATATGAAACTTTATAAAGGTGAAAATTTAGTGATCATGGGAAAATCGGGATCCGGAAAATCAGTTATGATAAAATGTCTTGTTGGTTTAATTGAAGCTGATAGTGGTATAATATCCGTTATGGGACAAGATCTTACTAAATTAACCCAAGAAGCTTTAGATGTTTTAAGGGCAGATATTGGTTTTCTGTTTCAAGGTAGTGCTTTATATGATTCAATGACAGTGAGAGAAAATTTAGAATTCCCATTAAGACACCATTCTAAAAAAACGGAAACAGATTCAAATACAGAAAGACTTGTAATGGAAGCATTGACCAATGTAGATTTAGCCAATACGGTAGATTTAATGCCTTCTGAATTATCAGGTGGTATGAAACGTCGTGTGGCTTTAGCGAGAACACTAATACTGCAACCAAAAATAATTCTTTATGATGAGCCTACTACAGGATTAGACCCTATTACATCCAAAGAAATTACAATATTGATGCAAGACATACAGAAAAAATACAATACGTCTTCACTTATTATAACTCATGATGTGGATTGCGCTCGTGCAATTTCTGACAGAATGATATTGCTTATCGATGGTATCGATTATGCCGTTGGAACCTTTCAGGAATTATCAAGTTCTAAAGATCCAAAGATTAAAGCCTTTTTTAAAAATTAATGATCATGAAAAAAACAAACACACAAAAAATACGATTAGGTTCTTTTGTTCTTATAGGCACCATTCTATTTATAGTTGGTCTTTATCTTATTGGGCAACGTAAAGATTTGTTTATAAAAACATTTACGTTAAGTTCTAATTTTAAGAATGTAAATGGGCTACAAACAGGAAATAATGTAAGATATTCTGGTATTGATATTGGTACTGTTAAAGATATTACTATGGTTAATGATTCCATTATAAAAGTAGAAATGGCCATTCAACAAAAAATTATTTCACGTATCAAAAAAAATGCCATTGCAACTATTGGTTCAGATGGTTTGGTTGGTAACATGATTGTTAATATTGTTCCGGGTAAGGGAGTTTCTAAAATGATAGAAGATGAAGACATTATAGAATCTTACAGTAAAATAGGAACTGATGACATTTTGAATACGCTTAATACTAGTTCTGAAAATGCAGCGATACTAACATCAGACTTATTAAAAATAACCAAACGTATAACCCAAGGACAAGGTACAATTGGTGTTTTACTTAATGATACCATTATGGCTAACAATTTAAAACAATCCATAGCCAATCTTAAAATAGCAAGTCTAGGTGCAACAAATACCATTTTTGAATTAAAAGCAATCGTTTCTTCTATAAAAACAAATGATAATACCGTTTTGGGTATGCTTTTAAATGATACTATTTCTGGTAAAAAACTAAAACACACCGTAAACTATCTAGAAGCATCTAGTTTAGAAATGGAAGGCCTTTTGAAAAATGTGAATGCTTTAGTAGATAATTTTAATACTAGTAATGGTGCTTATAACTATGTTGTAAAAGATACCATGCTGGTAAATAATTTAAAATCTACACTTAAAAATATTAATGAAGGTTCAGATAAATTCAACCAAAATATGGAAGCTTTAAAACATAATTTTCTAACTCGAGGTTATTTTAGAAAACTAGAACGAAAAGCACAAAAAGAAGCTGCAAAAAAGCTAAAAGATTGATTTATTTTTTATACCAAACAAGCAATTGATCTCAAAATTTATCAAATGCGATGCTGTTCTAAACAGCATTTTATAATGTAGTAAGTAAAGTATTTCACTTTTCTACAATGTAATACTTAAATTTTTTTTGTGTTTTTTACTATAAATAATAATAATAATAATGACATTTCACACTCTATGTCTATCTCAAACTGAAAACTAAGTGTTTTTTGACTTTTACAAAGTTGATGTATTAAAGAATCCTACCTATAAAATCCACCAAAAAAAACAGCTTTTTAAAACACAAAAATCATCAAAAACTATAGATACAATTAAACTATCTTTGCATTAAAAATATTTAAATGCAGTTTTCTGAATTACCCTTACATAAATCTATCTTAAAAGCAGTTGCTGAAGAGCGATTTCATACACCAACACAAGTACAAGAAAAAGCAATTCCTTTAGTGTTAGCTAAAAAAAATGTAATTGTTTCAGCACAAACGGGTACAGGAAAAACTGCCGCTTTTGCATTGCCAATTATTCAACTTTTACTAGACAATGAAGCTGTAGAACAAAAAGTAAAGAAGATAAAATCTTTAATTATTACACCAACTAGAGAATTAGCAATTCAAATTCTAGAAAACTTTGTTAGCTATAGCAAATACACAGATTTAACAACTACAGCTGTTTTTGGAGGTGTTTCTTTAGAACCTCAAAAAGAAATATTAGCAAAAGGTGTAGATGTTTTAGTAGCAACACCTGGTAGGTTAATTGACTTACAATTACAAGGTAACATCGATTTAAGTGCTATTGAAATTTTTGTATTAGATGAAGCAGATTTAATGTTAGACATGGGCTTTATTGCCGATGTAAAAAAGATAGAAGCATTATGTCCTAAGAAAAAGCAAACCTTACTTTTTTCTGCTACTATACCAGAAAAAATAGATGAATTGGCTAAAAGGATTTTAAAAAGCCCAATTAAAATTGAAATAAACCCAGAAGAAACCACAGCAAAAAATATTGGTCAATTATTATATTATCTTCCTAAAAAGAACAAGACAGATTTATGTTTGCACTTGCTAAGAAATACCATAAATGGGAAAATAATTATTTTTAGACGCACAAAATTTGGTGTTGACAAACTGGAGGAATCTTTAAATAAAAATGGATATAAAGTTACCAGTATTCATGGTGATAAAACACAGGCAATAAGAAATAAAGCAATAGAAGATTTTAAAAATAAGAAAGCTAATATCTTAATTGCTACAGATGTTGCCGCACGTGGTATTGATATTACAAATGTAGATGCTATTATTAATTTTGATATTCCTAATATACCAGAAACCTATATTCATAGAATTGGTAGAACCGGTAGAGCAGGAAAATCTGGGATTGCTTTTTCTTTCTGTTCTCCAGACGAAAATGCCTACATTAAATTAATTGAAACTTTAATTGAAAAGCCAATTAAAGTGATTGCAGAACATCCGTATCCTATTGCACCACCAAAACACAGAAAAAAACAACCAAACACTGTTAGTAAACACACTAAAGGAAGAAAATCTGAAGCATCTAAAAAGAATAAAAAACGTTGGTATTAAAAAAACCAATTTGTTTTTTAATTTAAAATAAGCCATAAAAAAACCCCAAGTTAAAACTTGGGGTTTTTAATTATTAGAGGAAAAAGTTCAATTAATCATCCAAATCATTTTTCTTATAAAGTTTTTATAGAGCAACCTATTGCTCTTGTTGTTGTTTTTGTTGGTTTTTTCCCTGCTAATAAAGCATCAATTACATTTTCTACATATTTTTCTGTCACTGCATCTGCGTCTCTAGAACTATTATCTATAGCCCCAATATATTCTACCTTCATTGTTGGCTTGCTTACAATAAAGACATGCGGAGTTTTTGTTGCTCCAAATTTTGGATATATAGTCTGACCTTCATCATATAAATAAGGAAACGTAAATCCTTTCTCTTTTGCCTTAACCTTCATATCCTCAAAACTATCTCCTTTCGAGGCTTTTGGGTCATTTGGGTTTATAGCAATTACAGGATATCCTAATTTCTTATATTTTTTATCTAAAGCAATTATTCTATCTTCATTTGCCATAGAATACGGACAATGGTTACATGTAAAAATAATAACAAACCCTTTTGCTTCCTTATAATCCGATAAGGAAACCATTTTATTATCAATATTTTTTAATTTAAAATCAGCTACAGTATCACCTACTTTATAACCACCTACAGTGTTAATAGTAAATGCACTTGCAACAATAATTACCAATAGCAATAAAATGGATTTTGTAAATTTCATATGGGTTCATTTAAGTTTATAAAATGGATTGTAATTCAGTTTCTAATTTCTCATAATCGAAAGATTGCTCATAAAATTTTCTACCTTTTGCATTGTAAATTAACGTTGCTGGCAATGCTCCAGACCATGTAGAATCAATTGCTTTTATCCAAACATCTTCATTTACATCATTTAATAAAACAACTTTAGATTGCAAATTATTTTTATTGATAAAAGGAATTAATCTTTTATCTACTTGTTTCGGAAAATCTAAACTTACTAAAATAACTTCTACGTTTTTAGCGGCATATTCTTGGTTCAATTTTTCAAACGCTGGTAATTCTTTTACGCAAGGTGCACACCATGTTGCCCAAAAATTTATTACATACGTTTTGCCATCATCTTTTTCTAACAAAGGTTTTAATTCATTGTAAGTATAAGACGTAACCGAAGAAACCTTTTCCGATTCCTTTTTCATCGCTTCCTTTTTACAAGAAAATAAAAGCGCGAAAAAAAATAAAAAATAAAAACATTTTTTTAGCATTTTATAAAATTACAAAGAAGATTTCTTAATAAAAAACTATTAACTAATCCTTAACTAAAAAGCCTCATAAAAATAAATTTATGAGGCTTTTGTATAAAGTATTGACGGTTTTTAACCAAATATTTCGTTTAAAATTTTAGCCAATCTAATTCCTCCTTTTTGTAATTGCGTTCTCACAGTACCTAAATAATCATAAGAATATCTATATTTTAGATTTTCTCCTACTTTTGCAGAACTATATACATCTTTTGTAATTTCATGTACTTCATCTACCCACTCTACAACCGTTCCGTTTTCTATGGCTTTAATTTCTGATTTAGATAAATCTTTTGCGTTATCAGCCAATTCTCCATAACTCATATTCCATTCTTCAATCATTTTAGAATCCCAAACGGTATGTAAATTTGTACCAGTACCAAACCACTGAACCTGTATTCCATTTCCTCCTTTATCTTCTCTTTGTCCGATGTGTAATGGTTGATGTAAATCTCCCACTAAATGAACCAATATTTTTAAATAGAAAACTTTATCCTCTTCAGAACTATTTTTATCTTTTAAAACTTGCACACATTTATGAATTCCTGTAACCAAATCTCCTTTAGGATTTTTTTCTGCATCTGCATACTTTTCATCCAAATCCATATTTACATAATGCCAAGAGTAAAATTTATTGTATTTCTTATCAGATTTTATTTGATCTCCATATGTCGATACAAAAGCTAAACTTTGCCCTTTTAACAATTTATCAATTTTTCTTTTCGTCTTGTTTGTTAAATGTTTTTCAGCAATTTTAGCCGTAGTTCTATGTCCTGTAGGCCCCCAAAACACCGTTTCTACTGTTGTAGGTTTTGAGAAAAAAAATAACGATATCATTAAAAATAATTTAATATGCATCTTGATCTTGTATTATTAAGTTTCTACAAATTTATAAAAAATAATCTTCACCAATTTTGTAAATAAGAAAAAATAAACTATATCTTTGTGATATCATTTTAATATCATTTTAAATAAAACATTATGAAAGAAGAGAAAATTATTAAACCTGCCAACGGTTATCTAATGTTGTTAATTGTATTAGTACTATTTTTTGGAGGAATTGCATTATGCGTTTTAAATGAAACTATTCTTTACATCATTGTTTCTTTAATAGGTTTTATTGGCTTTTTCGGTTTTATCTTGGTAAACCCAAACACTTCTAAAGTTATTTTGTTATTTGGTAAATATGTAGGTACTATAAAAGAAAATGGTTTGTTTTGGGCGAATCCACTATTCAGAAAAAAGTCTATTTCATTAAGAGCTAGTAATTTTGATAGTGAACGTTTAAAAGTAAATGATAAATTAGGAAACCCAATAATGATTTCTACTATTTTGGTTTGGAGAGTAACAGACACTTACAAGGCTGCTTTTGATGTTGATAATTACGAAAACTTTGTACGCGTACAAACAGATGCTGCCGTTAGAAAGTTAGCAAGTATGTATCCATATGATAATTTTGCTGATGAAGGCCATGATGAAGATATTACTTTACGCTCTAGTGTTAATGAAGTTTCTGAAGCTTTAGAAAAAGAAATTGACGAGCGTTTATCTATTGCAGGGATAGAGGTTTTAGAAGCAAGAATAGGGTATTTAGCGTATGCTCAAGAAATTGCTTCTGCCATGTTAAAAAGACAACAGGCAACTGCAATTGTTGCTGCTAGACATAAAATTGTACAAGGTGCTGTGGAAATGGTAGAAATGGCTTTGAATGAATTAAACAGAAAGCAAATTGTTGAGCTAGATGATGAACGCAAAGCAGCAATGGTAAGCAATTTGTTGGTTATTTTATGTGGAGATAAAGAAGCATCTCCTGTTGTAAACGCAGGAACCTTAAGTCATTAAATACAGTTATCAAGACTAAAAATTTTAAATTAAAATCTATTTTTTTAACAAAATTAAAAACATGAAAGAATATAAATTTTTAAAACAAAAAATGTTTTGGTCTAATAGCCAAAATAAGTTTGAAGAGGAGATTAATTCATATGCAAAACAAGGTTGGCGTGTAATTAATGTATATGCCAATACTAATGGTGGTGTATATGCTGTTTTAGAAAAAGACAAAAACAGATAATATGAAAGTTTTTAAAGAAAAACAGCGCTTTAGACAAACTTGGTTGATTTTAGTTTTGATTTTTAGTACAATTGTGCCAATAGCAATAATTATAAAAAAACATATAGAAGAAAACACACCTGTAACTATCAAAGATTTTCTAACAACTATTATTACCATTGTAGTTTCTATTGCCGTAATTTTTTTCTTTAAATTAACCACTAGAATTGATGAAAAAGGAATTCATTACCAATTTTTTCCTTTACATTTTTCAGTAAAAACAATTCCTTGGAATGAAATTTCTAAGGCTTATGTAAGAAAATATCAACCTATTACAGAATTTGGTGGTTGGGGTATAAAAGGTGGTTTTTTCTTTAACAAAGGAAGAGAAAAAGCTGTAAATGTTTCTGGAAATATTGGCATTCAATTACTCCTAAAAGATGGCGAAAAATTATTAATAGGAACACAATTAAAGGAAGAAGCAAAAAGAGTTTTAGAAACTTATAGTTTAAAAATAAATTAATATGATTCGTATAATTACCTATTTAGTAGTCACCCTTTTTGGAATATCGGTTTCTTTTGCACAAGTAAAATCCGAAGAAATTTTAATAAAAAATGGAACCATAGAACTTCCTGGAACGTTAACTTTTATGGAAGAAAATACGCCCTTAATTATTTGGGTTCATGGCTCTGGACCTGTAGATAGAAATGGAAATCAACCTGCACAAAACGTAAAAGCTAATTATATTAAACAATTTAGAGACTCCATCAATAAAGAAAACATTGCTTTTTTTAGTTATGATAAAAGAACGGCCAACAAGAATAATAGGGCTTTATTAAAAGATACAAAGATTACAGATTTTACCGTTGATGTAGAAAAAGTAATTTCTCATTTTAAAAACGACAATCGTTTTTCTGAAATTATATTAGTTGGTCATAGTCAAGGTTCTTTAATTGCTATGATGGCAGCAAAAAACGTTGACAAATATATTTCTATTGCTGGAGCAGGAGAACAGATTGATGAAACCATTATAAAACAAATTTCAAAAAATAATCCTAATTTAGGTATTGCTGCAAGAAAGCAATTTGACACTTTAAGAGTAAAAGGTAAAATTAAAACGGTACATCCGTTTTTAATGAGCATATTTGGTGAAAGAAATCAACCTTTTTTATACGATTGGATGCAGTTAAATCCTAAAACAGAAATTAAAAAGCTACACATCCCTATTTTAATTATTAATGGTGATAAAGATATTCAGGTTCAAATTGAAGATGCAAAGGCATTACATAACGCTAATCCAACATCTGAATTGGTGATTATAAAAAATATGAATCATGTTTTAAAAGACATTCAAAAAGAGGAAGACAATATTAAGTCTTATTATTCTTCGGAATTCCAAATTTCAGAACAATTAATTAAAACCATCGTTTTATTTATAAAAAGCTAACATGGCAAAGAAAAAAGCATTCGCGTTGCGAGTTAATGAAGACATGATAAAAGCCATTGAAAAATGGGCTGCAGATGAATTTCGTTCTACAAACGGACAAATAGAATGGATGCTAATGCAAGCACTTAAAAATGCAAAAAGAGAACCTAAGAAAAAAGAGGACTAAATTAATGTCATTTAAATACTGTAGATCCACCTGGTGTCAAATAATACCAACTACTCTATTTAATCGTACTTATTTTTGAAAAAACATCAAATCCGTAGTAATCATAAATTTCAATTTTCATACTCACCACATAATTTGTGATAAGGTATCTCTTTTAGTTTCTCAATTATTTCTTTATCGATTGGAAATACATAATCATCTTGAAACCAAACAATTCTTAAAGAAGAAAAATCTTTACCAACATCTTTTAAGTTTTTATTTGACCGAACTGTAATTCTGCAGGTAACTTTAGGTATTACATAATTATCTTCTGAAAGATATGATATTTGAGTCTGTTTAGGATCAATAACATAAATTTCATTGAAGTATTTATCTTTGCCTTCTCTATAAATAATCTCCGCATTATAACTTTGATTCGGAAAGCCTTCCAACAAATTACTATACGTTAAATTTTGCTCAATACTACTGATATAAACTTCTAAATTACCATCAACTATTATTTTATGACGCATCTTTTTACCTTCAATTTTTAATAAGAATATTTATTACACACTAAACTATAAGGTATCTCTTTGATTTTCTTAAGAATCTTATTTTCTATAGGAAATGCAAAATCATCTTGAAACCATACAATAGTAAGACTAGAAAAATCACAATTATCTATTACCCCATCAAACTTTACATCAGCTCTACAAATAACAGAAGGTAAAGTACGTTTGTATATTTTAAAAAACGGTATCTTTATTCTAGGAGGATCAATTAAATAAGTACCTCTACCAGATCTATTTTTTTCTGAATTTAAAATATTCGCATTTATTAGCTTATTTGGTTTTTCTGTCTTTAACCCACGATATGTTTTTTCTTGATCTAAACTATAAATAAGTACCTCTTTATCTCCTTCAACTATTAGTCTTTTATTTTTGCCTTTAAATATTTCTGTATAAAAATCCATTTTTTAAGTTATTATTTAGCTTTTTGACACCTATATTATTAATTGTTAATTACTTTAAATTTAAAACTAATAATCTCCCTTAGTTACAATACAATCTCAGAAACTACCGTTTAGACAAAACATATCAACACTATTTCTTACTTTATTATAACGATGAAAATAAAAAAAAATGAAATAGATATATTTTTACCTATAGCGAATTACATCGTTACCCAAATATAAGAAATTGAAGGTAATGCATTAAAAAAACATCTCTTAAATTAGAGTACAACCAAAGTATCTTAAAAATTAATTATCTACTATCACAAAACCTCATAAATTCATTTCATTAAAAATAAAAACAACATAACCATTAAAAATAAACCCTCATTTTATATTGAGCGTTTGCAATTTTGTATATTGGCTCCTTGATCAAAATCTATGAAACTAATTTTTTTCAACTTACCCTTTTATGAATAAAAAAATAGGATTTCTATGTTTATTGTTTTGTTGCTTTAAACTACAAGCACAATCTACAGCAGAAGACAAATTAGGAACTTGGTATATGTATAATGGTACTCATAAATTATCTAAAAATGTAAAACTTAAAACAAGCGCGCATTTTAGATATTATGAACTAGCTACAGAATACCAACAAGAAATTTATAGGGTTGGTATCAACTATACTTTTAATCCTAAAATTAATGTTACAGCTGGTGGTGTATATTCAATAACAGATACATCTTACAAAAGTGATGCTCCTATTTTATATGAATATCGGTTTTATCAAGATCTAAATATCAAAGATAATTGGGGAAAAATTAAAGTAAAACATCGTGTGCGATTAGCACAAAGGTTTAAAAGAAAAAACTTAATAAATACGGTAGCTCATAGAATAAGATATGGGTTGTTTTTAAACTACCCAATTTCTAAAAACTTAGAAACCTATGCTTTTAGTGAGCTCTTTATAAAATTTGCATCAAAAGCATACAGTCAAAACAGAACTGGAGTAGGCCTGCTTAAAAAAATTAGCAGCAACCTAAAACTAAAATTAGGTTATTTTTACACAAAATTTTCTAACAGTGATCTTCACAGACTTCAATTAGGAGTTCTTATAAATACAGACTTTACTAAAAAAACAATATAAGTATGACCACACCCACTTTTACTAATGATGCAATCGTTTTTGGAATCTTAATGTTATCACTCGGCTTTGTTTTCTATACAGAAAGTAAAACCAGTGGTTTTTGGCATAAATTTTACAAAATTGTACCAGGTTTATTTATGGCATATTTTATCCCTGCCATCTTTACAACTGCCGGAATAATATCCCCAGAATGGGAAACCTTAAATTCTGCAGGAGAAATAATAAAAGGAAAAACTCAATTGTATTATATTTCTAGTCGATTTTTATTACCGGCTGCCTTAGTTCTAATGACACTAAGCATCGATTTAAAAGCAATTTTTAACTTAGGTTCTAAAGCATTAATTATGTTTTTTACCGGAACTGTAGGTATTATTATTGGAGGACCAATAGCCATTTTACTAATTTCAATTTTCTCTCCAGAAACTGTTGGTGGATCTGATTTTGATGCCGTTTGGCGTGGTTTATCTACCCTTGCTGGTAGTTGGATTGGTGGTGGAGCAAACCAAACTGCTATGTTAGAAATTTACAAATACAATCCGGCAAAATATGGAGGAATGGTGTTTGTAGATATCGTTGTTGCTAATATTTGGATGGCTATTTTATTAATAGGAATTGGTAAAAAGGATAAAATAGACAAATGGTTGGGGGCAGATACCTCTGCTATTGAAGATTTAAAAGAAAAAGTATCTACTTTTGCTAAAAAAGTAAAAAGAACTCCAACGGTAACAGACTTTATGATTATTCTTGCAATTGCTTTTGGTACTGTAGGTTTTGGTCATTTTGCTTCTGCTTATTTAAGTTCTTTTTTCAGCAATCTAGTAGCAAGTATTGAATCTGAAACCTGGAGAAATATCTTTACTTTTTTAGACTCAGGATTCTTTTGGCTAATTAGTATTTCTACAATAATTGCTGTTATTTTATCTTTTACAAAAGCCAAAAATTACGAAGGTGCAGGTGCTAGTAAAATTGGAAGTGTTTTTATTTACGTTTTAGTTGCCACTATTGGTATGAAAATGGATTTAGCAATGATTTTTGACAATGTAGGCTTAATTGCAATTGGACTTGTTTGGATGTCTATACACGCGGGATTATTAATTTTAGTTGCCAAATTAATTAAAGCGCCTTATTTCTTTTTAGCTGTTGGTAGCCAAGCAAATGTTGGTGGCGCTGCTTCTGCCCCAATTGTAGCACAAGCTTTTCATCCTTCTTTGGCAACGGTTGGTGTTTTATTGGCAGTTTTTGGTTATGCTATAGGAACAATCGGTGCTATTTTATGTACCATTTTAATGGAATTATCTGCAACACTTTAAATAATAATGAAGATATTTGCAGACGAAAAATATAGATTTATGAAGAAAATTATTACACTTTTAGTCCTATCCATTTTAATTACAGCATGTTCTTCTAAAAAAGAAGGAAATATGACTGTACAAGGACAAATTAAAGGTCTTAAAAAGGGGACTTTATACCTTCAAAAAATGAAAGATACGCTTTTAGTATCTGTAGATTCTGTAAACTTATTAGGAAATGATAAATTCATTTTAACAGATAATGTAGAATCTCCTGTCTTATATTATTTAACTTTTAATGGAAATACAACCAATAAAAGAATTTTATTTTTTGGAGAAAAAGGAACAATCACCATTAATGATAATGTTGAACAATTTGGATATACCCCAGAAATTACAGGTTCTAGAAACCAAGAAATTTTAGATAAGTATAATAAAGTAAAAAATAAATTTCAAGATGAACGCTTAAACTTCATCAAAAAAGATTTTGAAGCAAAAAAAGCAAACGACCAAGAATTAATTGCTCAATTAGAAAAAGATTATCAAAAACTAACAAGAAAAAGGGTATTATACACTACTAATTTCGCTATTACAAATGCAGACAAAGAAGTAGCTCCTTATATTGCTTTAACAGAAATGTATGATGCTAGTTTAAAAATGTTAGATACTGTTAATAATTCGTTATCAGACAACGTAAAAAGTTCTGAATACGGGAAACGTTTTCAAGATTACCTAAATACAATTAAGAAAAAATAGTAACTTATTTATTTTTATAATATTGAATAAAAAACTGAGCAGATTGCTCGGTTTTTTTTATGGCAAAATGTGTAACACAAATAAATTTTAAAATGATTAAAAAAAATTTGTGGTATATTTTTTTAGAACTTAAAACACACTAAAAAAATCTAACTAATCTCACTCCAAATTTTAGAGTTTTTAGACAACTCTACATATGCTTTTTTTATGTTGATATTTGCTGGTTGCGATAAATTAGAATCCTCTTGCAAAACAGCAATTGCTGTATTTCTTGCGGCTACTAAAATTTTAGAATCTTTTACAACATCTGCAATTTTAAGGTTTAAAACACCACTTTGTTGCGTACCCATTAAATTTCCTGGTCCACGTAACTTTAAATCAACCTCAGCTATTTTAAAACCGTCTGTAGTATCTACCATGGTTTTTAAACGTGTTTTTCCTTCTTCAGAAAGCTTATAACTAGACAATAAAATACAATAACTTTGGTCTGCTCCCCGCCCAACTCTTCCTCTTAATTGATGCAATTGTGAAAGCCCAAAACGTTCTGAACTTTCAATAATCATTACACTGGCATTCGGTACATTTACACCAACTTCTATTACCGTTGTGGCAACCATAATTTGAGTTTCTCCTTTTACAAAACGCTGCATTTCGTGTTCTTTATCTGCAGGTTTCATTTTTCCGTGTACAATACTTATTTGATATTTTGGTGTAGGAAAATCTCTAGAAATACTTTCATAACCATCCATTAAATCTTTATAATCCATGGCTTCAGATTCTTGAATTAAAGGATATACAATATATACTTGCCTTCCTTTTTCAATTTCATCTCGCATAAACTTAAAAACAGATAATCTATTTTTATCAAATCGATGTACCGTTTTTACTTCCTTTCTTCCGGGAGGTAATTCATCTATTACAGAAATATCTAAATCTCCATAGACAGACATTGCCAAAGTTCTTGGTATTGGTGTTGCCGTCATCACTAGAATGTGTGGAGGAAGAGAAGAAACCCCTTCAGCCTCCCTTTTCTCACTGTTGTGTAATTCTTGTGCTATCTTTTGGGTAATTCCTTCTATGTTTCCAATAACTTCTTCGTTGGTAAATCTTATTACTTTAAAACCTAATTCTTGTAAAATTTCGGTTCTTAAATGATCTGCTTCTTGCTGTTCTTTGGTGTTGTGGTATTTCCTATCAACCTCTATAATTAAGTTTTTTTCAATACAAATAAAATCGACAATAAACTCATCAACAATGTGTTGCCTTCTAAATTTAGAATCTAGTTTTTTGGTTTTTAATTGTTGCCAAAGAACTTGTTCTGCAGGTGTAGTTTGTTTTTTACGCTCTACTTGCAATTCCTTCATCAAAGCGTAAACAGAAGGACGAGCAGTTTTATAACGATTCCGCAATTCAGCTCCTTCCCTTTGGGAAGGTTGGGATGGGCCGCCTTTTCCCCACAATTTTGCCCTCTGTGCAACCCCAAATCTATGCTGTTCATCAATAATTGCAATACCAAGGTTCTTAAATTTTACTTTATCTTCTAACAGCGCGTGTGTCCCAATTAAAATATGTAAAGTACCGTCCTCTAGATTTGCATGAATTTCTCTTCGTTTTTTTATTCTAACAGATCCCGTAAGTAAATCGACATTAATATCCATGTCTTTCAACATTTCTGAAATTGCATGATAATGTTGCGTTGCCAAAATTTCTGTTGGCGCCATAATAGTTGCTTGGAAACCGTTGTCTATAGCTAAAAGCATGGTTAATAAAGCAACAATGGTTTTACCAGAACCAACATCTCCTTGTAAAAGACGGTTCATGTGTGCACCAGAAGCCACATCTTTCCGAATTTCTTTCAATACTCTTTTTTGAGCATTGGTTAAATTAAAAGGTAAATGGTCTTTATAAAAAGTATTAAAGTAATCGCTTACGTTTTCAAAAACAAATCCTTTTATTTTAGTTTTGTTGATGAGTTTCTTTCGCAATAATTGCAACTGAATAAAAAATAATTCTTCGAACTTTAAACGATTTTGCGCTTGGGCTAAATTTTCTTGACTTTTAGGAAAATGAGCATTTAATAAAGCATCACGCTTAGACATCAATTTAAAATCGTCTATTATTTCTTGTGATAATGTTTCTGTAATTACTTCAAAAAACTGCTGTAATAAAAGCTGAACATAATTCCGCATTAGTTTATTAGAAACACCAGAATTTACTAATCTTTCTGTAGACGGATATACCGGTTGCATTTTGGATTGTAACTTTTTCTTGTATTCCGCAACCAACTCTAATTCTGGATGTGGAATGCTAAAATTACCATTATAATGATTTAGTTTGCCATAAACCACATAAGGCTCATTAATTTTCAGAGAATCTTTAATCCATTTTTGACCTTTAAACCAAACCAATTCCATAGACCCTGTGGCATCTTGTAAAGTTGCAACTAACCTACTTCCTCTTTTTTGTGCTACTGATTTTACACGCGTAATTTTACCTACAATTTGCACCTCAGAAGAGTTAGGCTGTAAGTCCTTTATTGCATAAAATGTAGTTTTATCAATATATCTAAACGGAAAGAAGTTTAGTAAATCATTACATGTTTTTATACCCAATTCCGCATACATAAGCGTTGCTCTTTGTACACTAATTCCTTTAATATATGTTATTGGGTAGCTTAAATTCAATTTAAAAAAATATAAAGAACGAAAATACAGAAATCAATAAGAATAAATGATAAAAATTTAACTTTTGAAGACGTTCGTATTTTAATACAGTATTTGTAGCTATAAATGTAAAAAACACAATTGATTTTATAACAGAGACATTTAAATACTAACATTCTAAAATACAAATAAATGAAGTTAATTGGCATTTGTAAGACAATTTAGGTTTACATAATTATGCGATAAATGAATTTTTAGACGAACACCAATTAATCACGTTATTTACTTGATAGTTATTTAGAACCTAAATAAAATAACATTTTTATTACCCTTATAAAACAAGCCTTTAGAACATTAAAACACAAAAATCTATGGATCTATCAGATATCAATATTTCAAAAATAAACGCTACTATCCAATAAAAAAGTAGTTATTCTATAAAAACGAAACAGATACCAATAAAACAACTTTTTCATAAAAATTCCACACATTTAAAAACAACTTAAAATCAAGGATTCATAAAGCAGATTTCGTACATTTGCGTCCATATTCAAAAGAAATAATGAGATTACACAGAAACTTAACTTTTTCAGTTATAGATAGTATTAGAGATATATTTAATGAAGGTGTTTATGCTGATAAAGCTGTAGAAAAAGCTTTAAAACGAGACAAACGTTGGGGAGCTAGAGACCGAAAATTTGTAGCTGAAACCATTTACGACATAGTTCGTTGGAATCGTTTATATGCAGAAATTGCAGAAGTAAAAGTACCTTATGACAGAGATAACATTTGGAGATTATTCTCTGTATGGTGTATTTTAAGAGGAATTGCTTTACCAGATTGGAATCAAATTGGTGATGTACCAGAAAGAAAAATTAAAGGTCGTTTTGCAGAACTTTCTAGAACAAGAAAATATAGAGAATCTATACCAGATTGGATGGATGAAATGTGTGCTACAGAATTAGGAGAAGAAATTTGGACTAAAGAAATTGCTGCTTTAAATGTACAAGCAAGTGTAATTTTAAGAACCAATACCTTAAATATTACTAGAGGAGCTCTTCAGAAAAAATTAAAAGCGGAAGGTGTAAATACAGAATTTGTACCCAATCATCCGGATGCTTTAATCTTACCAGAAAGAGCCAATGTTTTTAAAACAGAAGCTTTTCATGCGGGTTATTTTGAAGTTCAAGATGCTTCATCGCAACTAGTTGCTGCATATTTAGATGTAAAACCAGGAATGAAAGTTATAGATACTTGTGCAGGTGCAGGTGGTAAAACTTTGCATTTATCTGCTTTAATGGAAAATAAGGGTCAAATTATTGCCATGGATATTTATGAAAGTAAATTGCGTAAATTAAAAGTGAGAGCAAAGAGAAACAAAGCACACAATATAGATCTGCGTGTAATTGATTCTACAAAACCAATTAAAAAATTACATGGTAAAGCAGACAGAGTTTTAATTGATGCTCCTTGTTCTGGTTTAGGTGTTATCCGTAGAAACCCAGATTCTAAATGGAAATTACAACCAGAATTTATAGAAAATATAAAAAAAATACAACAAGACGTTTTACAACAATATTCTACCATGGTAAAACCAGGGGGAAAAATGGTGTACGCTACATGTTCTGTATTACCATCGGAAAACCAAGAACAAGTTAATCATTTCTTAACATCGGATGCGGGAAAAGATTTTACATTTGTATCCGATAAAAAAGTGTTAGCGCATATTTCTGGCTTCGACGGATTTTACATGGCACTTTTAGAAAGAAAATAATACAAAAAAGGGCTATATTTATTGCTGATATATCCCTTTAATTGCTGAAAAAGAAAGTATTTATTTTTAATTTAATCTAAACATAAATGGTAAAAAAACTACTTTTTTTAATTTTTATTACATCAGTTTCAATTTCTTTTTCACAAGAACAATATTATAATGATGTAAACCTACAATTAACAGGTGTCGATTTAAAAGATGCTTTAGCTACAAAAATTAGTAGCACACATTCTAATATACTAACCTATACTCCTGGAGTATGGGAAGCATCTAAAATAACAGATGCAAATCCGGATAATACTTCTGAAGTTATTTTAATATATGGTTGGGAAAATGGCACTGACTCTAACATTACAAACGATAAAACCAGAAGTAATAACTTACAAGATAATGGTAGTGGAGCTACTTTTGTTTGGAACAGAGAACATGTTTTTTCTAAGTCTTTAGCAAACCCTGCATTAATAGGTGTAGGTAATAGTCAAGGTCCTGGGTCAGATGCTCATAATCTAAGACCTGCTGATAAAAGTAGAAATTCTGAAAGAAATAATTATAAATTTGCATTAGGTTCTGGAAACTCAACTCGATCAAACATCACTTATAACGGTCCTGATGGTCCTGAAACAAGAGGTTGGTATCCTGGAGACGAATGGAAAGGAGATGTATCAAGAATGATAATGTATATGTATCTTCGTTATGGAAACCAATGTTTACCAACCGCTGTTGGTATTGGCGATACCCAATTTACACCAGATGATATGATTGATTTATTCTTACAATGGAATAGAGAAGATCCTGTTTCTGATTTTGAAAAAGCAAGAAATACATATCATGAAAACACCTCAAACACCTACGCCCAAGGTAACAGAAACCCGTTTATAGACAATCCGTTTTTGGCTACAAGAATTTGGGGAGGAGAAAACGCAGAAGATACTTGGGGGATTTATACAAGCAGTGACACAGAAGCACCTAGCAAACCAACAAATGTTGTTTTAAGTAATACAACCTTAACTTCTATAGATGTTTCTTGGTCCGCTTCTACAGACAATATTGGTGTTACGCAATACCAGGTTTATGTTAATGATGTTTTAACTAAACAAACAGCTACAGCTACAACTGTTTCTATAACAGGTTTAGAAACAAATACTTCGTACAATTTTAAAGTAATTGCTAAAGATTTAATTAATAAGTCTGAAGCAAGTGATACTATTACAGGAAAAACGTTAGTAGATTCTATGCCTCCATCAGTGCCTACAAACGTTACAATTACAGATATTACTGATAGTTCTTTTAACGTAAACTGGTCTGCATCTTCAGATAATAATGAAGTAGCAGGTTATGATATTTTTGTAAATGATAATTTTACAGCTACTACAACTGCTACAACGTATTCTATTATTGACTTAGCAACAACAACTACTTACCAAGTAACTGTCTTAGCAAAAGATAAAGACAATAATAAATCTGCACAAAGTACTACAGTAAGCGCAACTACAACAGACGGGGTTTCAGGAGGTGCTGCTTCAGAATTATTCTTTTCTGAATATGTAGAAGGAGATGGCGGTACAAACAAAGCCTTAGAAATTGTTAACTTAACAGGTAGTACAGTAAGTTTATCTGGTTATGTTATAAAATTAGAAAGAAATGGTGCTGGTGTTTGGACAACTCCACTAGCATTAGACAGAGGAACTGTTAAAAACATTGTTCCGGGAGATGTTTTTGTGATAGGTAATGGAGATAACTCTGCACCAGAATTACAACCAAATTCTGCTGCCAACCCAAGTGGTCAAGTAGATTTAGTGCAACCTAATAACGATTCTACCAGCTACGGACAACCCGTAAACTTTAATGGAGATGACGCGGTTGCTCTATTTAAAAACGATGTATTAATTGATATTATAGGTGTATTTGGAAACGATGATAGTTTTGCAACTAATACAACTTTAAGAAGAAATGGAGATATCAGTGCACCAAATACCACTTTTGATAAAGCAGGAGAATGGACTCCTTTTCCTGAAAATACTTTTGATGGTATTGGTAGTTTTACTTCTACTTTAAGCACAGAAACAAACATTTTTGAAGCTTTTAAAATGTTTCCTAATCCAACAAACGGAAATAGAGTTTATTTTAGTGTTACAGAAGATGCAACTATAAATGTATACAATGTTATTGGTAAATTAATACAAACATCAGAAGTTACAAAAAGTAAAAACAATATTGATATTTCTGAATTCTCAAAAGGAATCTATCTAATCAAAATAAATTCTGGTAAACAATTTATTACTAAGAAATTAATAAAAAATTAATACTTTTACATTATAACAAAAACGATTCATTTTTAATGGATCGTTTTTTTAATTATTACAATCATGAGAAAAAATCTACTTTTATTATTCCTTTTTTTAACAACAATAATTTCTGCCCAAGAACAATATTATAACGATGTTAATCTAAAAGAAGAAGGCTTAGCTTTAAAAGAAGCATTAGCGATCAAAACCATAAGTGCACATACTAATTATTTAAGTTATACACCTGGTATTTGGGAAGCGAGTAAAATAACTGATGAAGATCCTGAAAACTCTAATAATGTTTTACTTATTTATGGTTATGATGACAATGATGGAAGTTATATAACTGATAAAACGAGAAATAAAAATTTAAACGGAGGAGATACAGGTACTGATTGGAATAGAGAGCATACTTATGCGAACTCATTAGCAAACCCAAAACTTGAAAGTAGTGGAAAAACAGGACCTCCTTATGCAGAAGCACATAATTTACGCCCATCAGATGTAAAAATGAACTCAAACAGAGGGAATTTAAAATTTGCAGACGGTTCTGGTAATGCCGGTACAGTTTCTGGTGGTTGGTACCCTGGTGATGAATGGAAAGGTGATGTTGCAAGAATGATGATGTACATGTACATTCGTTATGGAGACCAATGCAAACCAACAGGAGTTGGAATTGGTAGTGCTACTGCTACTCCAGATGATATGATCGATTTATTTTTAGAATGGAATATAGAAGATCCTGTTTCAGATTTCGAAAGACAAAGAAATGCATATCACGATTCTAATGCAACCTATGCACAAGGAAATAGAAATCCTTTTATAGACAATGCGTATTTAGCAACAAGAATTTGGGGTGGAGAAAATGCAATTGACTCTTGGGGAATTTATATTACTTCTGATAATGAAGCTCCAACAGTACCAACTAATGTTTCATTAAATAATATTACAACTTCTACAATAAATGTTTCTTGGACTGCTTCTACAGATAACGTAGACGTAACAAAATACGAAGTATATGTAAATGGTTCTTTAAACGGAGAAACGTCTAACATAAATTACACAATTACAAGTTTAACACCAAATACAACTTATGCCATTTCTGTTTTAGCTAAAGATATTGCAAGTAACAAATCGGCACAAACTACTGCTGTTAATGCAACTACATTAACAGATACAACTGCTCCATCAATTCCTACAAATCTTACTATTAGTAATATTACAGGCAGTACTTTTAAACTAAATTGGTCAGCTTCTACAGATGATACTACTGTTGCAGGTTATGATATTTATGTTGATGGAACTTATAATGGCACAACCACAAACATAAGCTACACAGTAACAGGTTTAACTACCTCTACAAGCTATAATGCAACTGTTTTAGCTAGAGATGTAGCAGATAATAAATCTACTCAATCTACAAGTGTTAGTGCAACAACTACAGATGGAGCTGCTATTGCAAAGGAGTTATTTTTCTCTGAATATGTAGAAGGTGGTAATTATAGAAAAGCAATAGAAATAGCTAACCTTACAGGTAGTGATGTAGATCTATCCATCTATTCAGTAGCCAGACAATCTAAAGGTTCTTGGGAAACTCCTCTAGTTTTGGGTGGCTTTTCTTTAATTAAAGATGATGTTTTTGTAATTACAAATAGTTCTACAGAAAATGAAAAATTAAAAAAAGAAAGCGACTTAGGAATACCAAACCAAACTCCAATGACTTTTAATGGTGATGATAGAATTGGTTTATTTAAAAATGGTAATCTTATAGATATAATTGGTGATCTAGATGGAACATCTAATTTCGCAAAAGATGTTACACTGAGAAGGTTATTAACTGTAACTAGTCCAAATAGTACGTATACAACTGCTGAATGGGAAGAACTGCCTAAAGATACTGTTGACGGAATTGGTATTTATAATTCGGCAACAGCAAACGTAGATTCTTCTGTATTTGATACTTTTAAAATGTACCCAAATCCAGTTGAAAACAACATCTACTTTAATACTACAAAACATATAAAAATCAACATCTACAATGCTTTAGGTAAATTAGTAAAATCATCAGACATTACAAATACTAAAAATGATCTTGATGTTTCTAATCTTTCTTCAGGAATATATCTTGTAAAGATTAATAACGGAGACCAATCAATTACTAAAAAAATGATAAAGAATTAATTTCAACATTACTTCAAATAAAAAGACTGCTTCGGCGGTCTTTTTTTGGTTTATAACCTCGTGAATAACTCTTAAATTTCAGTAAATTAAATCATTAGTTTTAATTTGAAAAAAAGTAAATTTGCATTTTTACAACAACACCCAAATAAAACACAATAATGATTCATTTCTTTGGAAATATAGATAGCAAAATATTCGCTGTTCAAACAACAAAAAAATTAACTACAGAAACGACTGCTAAATTGACTTGGTTATTCGCCGATCAACCAAAAATAGAAGAAACTGCAATCGATGCTTATTTTGTAGGACCAAGAGCTGCAATGATTACGCCTTGGAGTACAAATGCTGTAGAAATCACTCAAAATATGGGGATTTCAGACATCATAAGAATTGAAGAATTTACTGTATCTACAGAAGAATTTACCGATTTTGACCCAATGATTTCTGAAAAGTTCAATGGTTTACATCAAGATTCATTTACCATTGAAATTCAGCCAGAAGCAATTTTAGATATTGAAGATATTGCTGCATACAATGCACAAGAAGGATTGTCTTTAAGTGATGAGGAAGTTGAATACTTAGAAGGTGTTGCTACTAAAATAGGAAGAAAATTAACAGATTCTGAAGTTTTTGGTTTTAGCCAAGTAAACTCAGAACACTGTCGTCATAAAATATTTGGCGGAACATTTGTTATTGATGGAGAAGAACAACCTACTTCCCTATTCAATATGATAAAAGAAACGTCTAAACAATTTCCTAACGATATTGTTTCTGCATATAAAGATAATGTTGCCTTTGTAAAAGGTCCTAAAGTGGAACAATTTGCGCCTAAAACGGCGGATAAACCAGATTTTTATCAAACTAAAGATTTTGAATCTGTAATTTCATTAAAAGCAGAAACGCACAATTTCCCAACAACTGTAGAGCCTTTTAACGGAGCAGCAACAGGTTCTGGAGGAGAAATTAGAGATAGATTGGCTGGTGGAAAAGGTTCTTTACCTTTAGCAGGAACAGCAGTGTATATGACTTCGTATTCTCGTTTAGAAGCGTCTATAGATTCAGTTAAGAATACAAGATATTGGGAAAATAAATTTGAAGCTAGAGATTGGTTATACCAAACTCCGATGGATATTTTGATAAAAGCATCAAACGGAGCGTCAGATTTTGGTAACAAATTCGGACAACCTTTAATTACGGGTTCTGTTTTAACTTTTGAACACGAAGAAAATTCTTCTGTAAGTGATTCGCCTGCAAGAAAATTAGGTTTCGATAAAGTAATAATGCAAGCTGGTGGAATTGGATACGGAAAAGCAGACCAAGCTTTAAAGGACACACCAAAAGAAGGTGATAAAATTGTAATTCTTGGTGGTGAAAACTACAGAATTGGAATGGGTGGAGCTGCCGTTTCTTCTGCAGATACTGGAGCATTAGATTCAGGAATTGAATTAAACGCTGTACAACGTTCGAATCCAGAAATGCAAAAACGTGCTGCAAATGCAGTTCGTGGAATGGTAGAAAGTGAAGAAAACTTTATTGTTTCTATTCACGATCATGGAGCTGGTGGACATTTAAATTGTTTATCAGAATTGGTAGAAGATACAGGTGGTAAAATCGATTTAGATGCTTTACCTGTTGGAGACCCTACTTTATCAGCAAAAGAAATTATTGGTAACGAATCTCAAGAAAGAATGGGATTAGTAATTGCTGATGAACATTTAGAAACTTTACACAAAATTGCAGATAGAGAACGTTCTCCTATTTACGATGTTGGTGTAGTTACAGGTGATGATCGTTTTACTTTCGAATCTAAATCAACAGGTGTAAAACCAATGGATTTAGCTTTAGAAGACATGTTTGGTTCTTCTCCAAAAACTGTTTTAACAGATAAAACGGTTATCAGAAAATATAAAAATCCACGTTATAAAACCAAGAATTTAGAAATCTATTTAAAACAAGTTTTACAGTTAGAAGCTGTGGCTTGTAAAGATTGGTTAACAAATAAAGTAGACCGTTGTGTTGGTGGTAAAGTTGCCAAACAACAATGTGTTGGTCCGTTACAAATTCCGTTAAACAACGTTGGCGTAATGGCCTTAGATTATAAAGGAAAAGAAGGTGTTGCTACTTCAATTGGGCACTCTCCTATTTCTGCATTAATTAGTCCGGAAGCTGGATCTAGAAATGCCATCACAGAATCTTTAACCAATTTAATTTGGGCACCTTTAAAAGACAATTTAAAAAGCGTTTCACTTTCTGCAAACTGGATGTGGCCTTGTAAAAACGAAGGAGAAGATGCTCGTTTATACAAAGCTGTAAAAGCGGTTTCAGAATTTTCTATTGGTTTAGGAATCAATGTTCCTACCGGAAAAGATTCTTTATCAATGAAACAAAAATATACAGATGGAGAAGTAATTGCGCCAGGAACTGTAATTATTTCTGCTGCAGGTAACTGTAATGCAATTACTAAAGTTGTAGAGCCTCTTTTACAAGTTGATGGTGGAAATATCTATTATATCAATATTTCTCAAGACAAATTTAAATTAGGTGGAAGTTCTTTCAACCAAACTTTAAATGCGATTGGAAATGAAGCACCAGATGTTACCAATGTTGCGTATGTAAAAACTGTTTTTAACACGATTCAAGATTTAATTAAAGCGGATAAAATTACTGCAGGACACGATGTTGCTTCTGGTGGATTAATTACTACTTTATTAGAAATGTGTTTTGCTGATGTAAATTTAGGAGCAGATTTTAACATCTCTTCTTTAAATGAAGAAGATGCTATAAAAGTATTGTTCTCAGAAAACTCAGGTATTGTTTTTCAAGCAGATGCTTCTGTAGAAACAATTTTATCAGAAAATAATATTGAATTTTTTAATATAGGTTCTGCAAATAACTCAGGAGCAGTTACTATTAAAAACAACGAAGATAATTTCTCTTTTGATGTTACAGAAATGAGAGATGTTTGGTATAGAACTTCTTTCTTATTAGATCAAAAACAAACGGCTAATAATTTAGCACAAGATCGTTTTGATAATTATAAAAATCAGCCTTTAACGTATAAATTCCCAGAGAGTTTTACGGGTAAACTTCCTAAAATTGGAAAAGACAAACCTAAAGCTGCAATTATCCGTGAAAAAGGTTCTAACTCAGAACGTGAAATGGCAAATGCTATGTATTTAGCTGGTTTTGATGTAAAAGATGTACACATGACAGATTTAATTTCTGGTCGTGAAACGTTAGAAGATATTCAGTTTATTGGTGCCGTTGGTGGTTTCTCTAATTCTGATGTTTTAGGTTCTGCTAAAGGTTGGGCAGGAGCATTTAAATACAATGAAAAAGCAAATACAGCTTTAAAGAATTTCTTTGAAAGAGAAGATACATTGTCTGTTGGTATTTGTAATGGTGCTCAATTATGGATGGAATTAGAATTAATTAATCCTGAACATAAAGTTCATGGAAAATTAGGTCATAATGATTCTATGAAGCACGAAAGTTCTTTTACATCGGTGAAAATTCAGGAAAATAATTCAGTAATGTTATCTAGTTTAGCAGGAACTGAATTAGGGGTTTGGATTTCTCATGGTGAAGGTAAATTTAACTTACCAGAATCTGAAGAAAACTATAATATTGTTGCCAAGTATGGTTACGCAGGATACCCGAATAACCCAAATGGATCTGATTTTAATACAGCAATGATGTGTGATAAGTCTGGAAGACATTTAGTAACAATGCCTCATATAGAGCGTTCTACTTTTCAATGGAATTGGGCAAATTATCCAACAAATAGAAAAGATGAAGTTACACCTTGGTTAGAAGCATTTGTAAATGCTAAAAACTGGTTAACGAAATAATTTCTCAAAAAAAGTATATCTAAAAGGGCTTTTTTCAAAGCCCTTTTTTTGGCTCTAATAATCAATCAAATAGATTATTTAATAAGTAAAATGAAAGTTCCAGAAAAATATTATTTCATCATTGAATTAGGAAAAGCACTACATATATACGGTATTCCTTCCTATAAAATTCAATCGTACCTTACAGAAGTAGCCAAGACACAAGGCATTACAGGTAGTTTTATGGATTCGCCAACATGGATAAATTATGTTTTTTATGAAGATGAAAATTCTTATAATTATATAGAATGTATTCCTCCGGGATCATTAAATTTAGGAGCTTTTTCTAGAATTGCAGAATTGACCAATAAGGTTATTGATTTAAAAATTGACAATGATTCTATAAGTAATGAATTGAAAATAATTCATTCTAAAACCAAAATTGTAAATCATTTACATTTAACTTTAGCATACGCTTTCTCTGCGGGTTGTTTTAGCATTATGATTGGTACCAATTGGATCTCTTTTATATTTTCATTATTACTTGGCGCATTTATATACCTTTTAGTGTATTTATCAACAAAATCTAAATATTTAGAAAATGTTTTTGAATCATTAAGTGCTTTACTAGTAACTATTATTTGTTGTGCTTTATCTTTAATTTTTCCTAACTTCAATTTAGGTTTAACCATATTGGCTTCTATTATTATTTTTATTCCAGGTTTAGCTATTACAACGGCCTTAGAAGAAATAACATCTAAAAGTTTAGTTTCTGGTGGAGCAAAATTATTCGATTCAATTCTTTTATTATTTAAACAATTTTTTGGAGTAATACTAGGCATCTCCTTAATGACCTCTATCGTTGATATTGATTTAACATATCATGTTTCCGAAATGCCAAAATGGACCATATTTTTGGCCATTCCTATATTTTCAATTACTCTTTTACCCATATTTCAAGTTCGAAAAAAAAATATGCTATTTGGAGCGATAACAGGTATTACAGCCTTTTTTATAACTGTTTTATTATCTGGATACGGAGTATTGATAAGTACTTTTATTGGAACTTTAGCAGTAGTAGGAATTAGCCGTTTATTTGGTCTGATTTCAAAAACTCCAAAAACAGTCTATTTAATTCAAGGTATTATTATGCTTGTACCAGGAAGTAAATCTTTTATGGGCTTAAGTAATTCCTTTTTTAACCCATCTACAACCACGGGATCTGTAAATTTATTTGAGCAAGTTACTTTTATTCTTATGGGAATCATTGGCGGACTGCTTTTTGCAGGTACATTTAGAGAAAGAAGTTCCAAAAAATAAGGGGCTATAAACCCCTATTTTTTTTTATCAGAAAAAGTAATTTTATCTAAGTCCTTAAAGCATTCAGCAGCTTTAAGGTTAAAAATAACTACTCGTAATCTTTCATTTCTGCATCATAAAAAGCACCTGCTTTATCCATTAGGTCGGCTAATTCTGTTGCAATATCCTCTTCACTTTCCCCTGTTAAATCTTCAAACCATTCTATTTCATCATCTTTTAAATTGATTAAAAAACGAGGAAATTCTGTATGTAATACAAAAATATCATCCGGAAAGTTACTGTTATCTGCTAATAAAAATTTAGGTAAAGTCATTTTTTATGTTTTTTTTTAAGCAAGGTGTTTAACCCCTTGTATTCTAAAGAAGTTTAGCCCCCTTATATTGTTTTTAATAAATCTTGTTTGCCCTTTATCAACTTTAAAGTTAACGAATTAAAACGGATAAATAATAAAATGGATGCTGTTGTTAAACCTGCTAACAAACCTAACCAAATACCAAAACTACCGTACATTTCTTCACTTCCCAAATAATAAGAAACCGGAAAACCAACCACCCAATAGGAAATAAAAGTTAGAATTGTAGGTATTTTAACATCTTGCAAGCCACGTAAAGCTCCTAAAAACACTACTTGAATACTATCTGAAATTTGAAAAAAGGCTGCGACTAACAATAAGTTTGAAGCAATTGAAACTACCTCCATATTATCGGCATAGTTTGCAGAATCTTTTAGGTCTACATATATATTTGGTAGGCTATTACGAAAAATAAAGAATAATAAAGCAAAGAACACAGCCAATAACACACCTAATAAAAAGATTGAGAAAGCAATTCTACGAAGCTCCTTATAATTTTGTAATCCTTTCTGATTCCCAACTCTTACCATAGAAGCAACACTTAAACCGGTTGCAACCATAAATGTCATAGAAGATAAATTTAACGCAATTTGATTTGCTGCTTGCGGGTTTTTACCCAACATACCACTTAACCAAACTGCTGCAGTAAAAATAGCAACTTCAAAAAGCATTTGCATAGCACTTAAAGAACCTAAATTGACAATTTTTTTTATCGCAAAAATATCTAAAACAAAGAATTTTATATTTTTTACAATTTGCGCTGATCTTTCTTTATAACGGAGCAATAACCACAAGTATAAAACCATTACAACTCTAGAAATTAATGTACCATAAGCTGCACCAACAATACCCATTTCTGGAAAACCAAATTTACCAAAAATTAATAAATAGTTTAAAACTACATTTATTACATTTGCTATTAAGGTTGCATACATTGGATATTTTGTCATAGACATTCCATCACTAAATTGCTTAATTGCTTGAAAAATAACCAAAGGAATTAATGAAAATGCTACTAAATCTAAATACGGAATTGCCAATTCCACTACCTCTTCTGGCTGTTTCATTAAATACATTATCGGCTTAGAAAAGAAAACGCCCAAGAAAAGTACAATACCTAATGTTGTACATAAAAACAATCCACTTTTATAGATAGACCTTGCTTGTTCTAAATTATCTGAAGAATCTGCCTCTGCTATTAAAGGTGTAATAGCTGTAGAAAAACCAATACCAATAGACATGGCTATAAACATAAAACTATTCCCTAAAGAAACCGCCGCTAATTCTGCTGTTCCCATTTGGCCAACCATAATATTATCAACAAAACTCACAAAAGTATGTCCTAACATACCTAACATTACAGGTGCTGCAAGTTTCCAGTTGTATTTAAATTCTGAAGTGTATTGGGTAATATTCAAGATAATTTCTAAATTTTAAGATTGCAAAGATAAGTATTAAAGCAAGATGATTATATCTTGAAGTTATCCATTTTCTGATAAAGTTTTATAAATAAAAAATGTTACTTTTGATGTTCTAAAAAAACATACAAAAATGGCAAATATCACATTAAAAGGAAACGCAATAAATACAATTGGTAATTTACCAAAAGTGGGTACTAAAGCTACTGATTTTAAACTAACTGCTGTAGATTTATCTCAAAAAAGCTTATCAGATTTTGCTGGTAAAAAAGTGATTTTAAATATTTTTCCAAGTGTAGACACTGGTACTTGCGCTACCTCTGTTAGAGAATTTAATAAAAAAGCAGCAGATTTAAAAAATACTGTTGTTTTATGTATCTCTAAAGATTTACCATTTGCTCAAGCTCGTTTTTGTGGTGCAGAAGGTATTGATAATGTAGTAATGTTGTCTGATTTTGCTGATGGAAACTTTGGAAAATCTTACGAATTAGAAATAGCAAATGGACCTTTAGCACATTTACATTCTAGAGCAATTGTTATTGTTGATGAAAACGGAAATGTAGTGTATACAGAACAAGTTTCTGAGATTGTTGATGAACCTAATTATACAGCTGCTTTAAACGCAATTTAATTTATGAAAAATCCTAATGATAGCTTTTTAAGAGGAAGACTTCGCAGTTTTAAATTTGCATTGAGAGGAATGTGGCTTTTAATAACAACGGAAGACAGCATAAAAGCACAACTTTTTATTGCCGGAATTGCTACTGTTTTAGGATTTTATTTTAATATTTCTAGTATAGAATGGATGTTTCAAATTATAGTAATTGGCCTCATTTTAGTGGCTGAAGCTTTAAATACCGCTATCGAAAAAGTGGCAGACTTTGTGCATCCAGATTATCATGAAAAAATAGGCTTTATAAAAGATATCGCTGCAGGCGCACCCAGTTTTGCAGCTTTTACCTCATTAATTATTGCAGGCTTTATATACATACCTAAAATAGCTTTATTATTTTAGGTAAAACTTATATTTACTGCTAAAATAGACCAAAAATTATTAATGGCTAAAAGGAAAACAAGTACCAAAACACCCCTAAATTCTACGGAAAAAACTCCGAGTATTTTTGCCTTTTTTAAAACAAGACAGGCTAAAACAATTCTAGGATCTTTTTTAATTTTATTCTCGGCTTTTCTATGCATTGCTTTTATTTCTTTTTTCTTTAATTGGCAAGAAGATCAAAGTACACTTACAGAGTTGGCAGATAAAACGGTTAGAAGTAAAAATTTATTAGGTAAAATTGGCGCAAATTTAAGTAACTTTTTTATTTATAAAGGTTTCGGAATTGCCGCTTTTATCATTGCTTTTCAAATACTTTTAACTGGTTCGTATATCCTTATTAAAAAGAAGTTTGCTGCCATAATTATTTCTTGGAATTGGGGTTTAATCGCTATGTTATGGATTTCTGTAACACTTGGTTTTGTAAAAAGCAATTACGCTCTTTTATCTGGTGTAGTTGGTTTTGAAATTAATAGTTATTTAAAAGCCTTTATAGGCAATACAGGTTTGGTAATACTTTTAACCTTCTTTTTAATTACTTATTTAGTAATACGTTATAAAGTAACTTTTGATAAATATATAGAAGATTTAAAAAAGAAAAGAGAAGAAAGAGAAATAAGAAGAGAGCAAGAGGCTATTTTAAGTGAAACAGAAACAGAAGAAATCGCACCTGTTAAAACAGTAGAAAACACAGAGACTATCTCCTTAAAAACAGATAAAAAAGAAAAATCTGTGGTAGAATTATCACTAGAAAAACAACAACCAACTATTACCAAATACTCAGATGTAACCGCTAAAAAAGAAGAAATTTCTTTAAAGGTTGATAAAGCTACGGGTCCTATATTAAAAACAGAAATTCCTGTAGAAGAAGAACAAGAAGTAGAAATCGATGTAGAGATTGATGTAGCTATTGGCAGAGACGAAGAACATTCTACAGAAAATTTATCTAATCAATTGGTAAAAGATTTTGGTGAGTTTGACCCTACTCTAGAATTAGGAAATTTCAAATTCCCGACTTTTAATCTTTTAAAACAATACAACGAATCTATTTCTATAGATCCAGAAGAATTAGAAGCTAATAAAGATAGAATTGTTGAAACTTTAAAGAACTACAAAATTGGTATTGCAGAAATTAAGGCAACTGTTGGGCCAACCATTACCTTATATGAAATTGTACCAGAAGCCGGAATTAGAATTTCTAAAATTAAAAATTTAGAAGACGATATTGCGCTTTCTTTATCTGCTTTAGGAATTAGAATTATTGCACCAATACCTGGTAAAGGAACTATTGGTATAGAAGTACCTAATAAAAAATCGACCATCGTTTCTATGCATTCTGTAATTTCATCAAAGAAATTTCAAGAATCTACCATGGAGTTACCAATTGCTTTGGGTAAAACCATTTCTAATGAAACCTTTGTAGTAGATTTAGCTAAAATGCCTCACCTTTTAATGGCTGGAGCAACCGGACAAGGTAAATCTGTTGGATTAAATGCGGTTTTAACATCACTTTTATATAAAAAACACCCTGCAGAAGTTAAATTTATTTTAGTAGATCCAAAGAAAGTAGAACTTACTTTATTTAATAAAATAGAGCGCCATTATTTAGCAAAATTACCAGATGTAGAAGATGCAATTATTACCGATACCACAAAAGTGGTGCATACTTTAAATTCGCTTTGTATAGAAATGGACAATCGTTACGACTTGCTAAAAGCTGCAATGGTTCGTAATATTAAAGAATACAATGTTAAGTTTAAACAACGTAAATTAAACCCTAATGATGGGCATCAATATTTACCCTATATTGTTTTGGTTATTGATGAATTTGCAGATTTAATTATGACTGCAGGTAAGGAAGTAGAAACTCCAATTGCACGTTTAGCTCAGTTGGCTAGAGCCATTGGTATTCATTTAATTGTAGCAACACAAAGACCGTCTGTAAATGTAATTACCGGTATTATTAAGGCCAACTTCCCTGCAAGAATTGCTTTTAGAGTTACCTCTAAAATAGATTCTAGAACCATTTTGGATGCTGGTGGAGCTGATCAATTAATAGGTCGTGGAGATTTATTATATACAGCAGGTAACAACCTTAACAGAATTCAATGTGCCTTTGTAGATACACCAGAAGTTGAAAAAATTACAGATTTTATTGGGTCTCAAAAAGCCTATGCAGAAGCCTACCAATTACCAGAATATGTAGATGATGAAAGTGGCACGAGTCTTGATATAGATATAGCCGATAGAGATAAACTCTTTAAAGATGCTGCCGAAATTATTGTTACGGCACAACAAGGATCTGCATCTCTATTGCAAAGAAAATTAAAATTAGGGTATAATAGAGCAGGTAGATTAATAGATCAATTAGAAGCTGCCGGTATTGTTGGTGGCTTTGAAGGAAGTAAAGCCAGACAAGTTTTAGTGCCAGATTTTATAGCTTTAGAGCAATTATTAGAAAACGAAAAGAACCAATAGCCTCTCGACAACGATCGAGATGACAAGAAATAAAATTATGAAAAAAATAGGAGTATTATTTTTAAGTTTATTTTTAACTACCATTACTTTTTCTCAAAATGCAGAAAAAGCAAAATCTCTTTTAGACGAAGTTTCTGCCACAATGGGAGCTTATAAAAACATGTCTATTAGCTTTAGTCAAACATTAAGTAATGAAGATGCAGGCATTATGGAAGGTGATGAACCACCAATTAGAGGAAAAATAACCTTAGAAGGAGAAAAATATAGTCTAAATTACTTAGGAAATCAATTTATTTTTGATGGAAAAAAACTGTATGTCATCAATAATGATGAAAAAGAAATTTCAATTACAGATGGCGATATGAGTGGAGATGATGGTTTTATTTATCCTTCTAAATTATTAACTTTTTACAAAGAAGGTTATAATTTTGAAATGGGAGATTTAAAGAACTTAAACGGCAGAAAAATACAATTAGTTACCTTAAACCCAATAGATAGTGATTCTGATATTGTAAAGGTAGAATTGGCTATAGATGCAAAAACAAAGCATATTTATAAGTTAATCCAGACAGGTAGCAATACTTCTAAAACTACATTTACCATTACAGAATTTAAAAGCAATCAAACACTATCTAATAGTTTTTTCTCAGTTGATGAAGAAAAATACAAAAAGCTAAATTTTTCAATAGATTAATAATTGTCCAATTAACAGAAAATTAGTAGCTTCTTTCATCATAAGAAACTACTTTTGCCGAGATGAAAATTTTAGATAGATACATCCTAAAAACATTTTTAGTTCCTTTTGTAGCTACATTTCTAATTGTGCTTTTTGTTTTGGTGATGCAAGTTTTATGGCAAACCTTCGAAAACATTGCAGGTAAAGGAATTAGTGTCCCTTTTATCTTAAAATTCTTATATTACTCTACCTTAATTATTACACCACAGGCATTGCCTATTGGCGTGCTATTATCTTCTATAATGGCATTGGGTAATTTAGGTGAAAATTACGAGTTTGCAGCAGCAAAATCTGCAGGTATTTCTTTACAACGTTTGGTAAGACCTTTGGTAGTTTTAACATTGATTCTTAGTGGTGTTAACTTCTTATTTTTAAATAACATTTACCCTTACGCAGTCTTAAAACAAAAAAATTTATATTTAAATATAAAAAAGAAACAACCTGCTTTGGCATTAGTTCCAGGGAGTTTTAATAGTGATTTACCTGGCTTTCAAATTAAATTTGATGAAAAGCATGATGAAGAAGGTAAGAATGGAACAGAAGTAAGTTTATTAAAGAAAGTATTAATCTACGATTTAACAGCAGGAAAAGGAAACCAAAAAGTTATTACCGCAGAAAGTGGTAAAATTATTTCTGAAGAAGGAAGCCGTTATATGACCTTAGTTTTATACGATGGCTACTATTATGAAGAACATGTAAAATCTGCCAAAACCAACTTGCAAAGAAAAAAGATGGCAGCCTCTAATGCTACCTTTAAAGAATATGAATTTAACATTGATATTTCTTCTGTAACAGGAGATAATGATTTAGACAAAACAAATCATACAAAAAACTTTATGATGCTAAGTTTAAATCAATTAGGAGATACCATTCCAGATTTAAAAGCAAGTTATGATGAAGTGCTTCTTTTAAAATCTAAAAACTTATATGCTGCAACCACTGCTAGAGATTTATACAACTATCCAGACTCTTTAAAAACAGCAAACATTAACATAGATATTATAGAAAACTTTGATTTAAAATCTAAAATTAATATTCTAAATTCTGCCACAACAAAGACAGAACGAGCAATAAGTTCTATAAAGAACAATATGACTTCCATTAAGTACAAAAGAAAAAATTTAAATTTCTTTGATACAGAATACTATAACAGAATTGCATTTTCGTTATCCTGTTTAATTCTATTTTTTATAGGAGCCCCATTAGGTTCTATTATTAGAAAAGGAGGTTTTGGTATGCCTATGATCTTGGCTATCGCTATTTATGTAACCTATTTCTTTAGTAATACATTTGGTAAAAACTTAGCCGAAGAAAGTTCTATTTCATCCTTTTTAGGATCTTGGATAGCAGCTTTTATAATGATTCCAATAGGAATTCTTTTAACAAGAAGAGCAACAAAAGACAAAGGAATTTTTAATGTAGATGCCTTTACGCAACCCATTATTAATTTCTTTAAAAAAATATTTTCAAAAAAAGAAGCATAACTAATTATGACAGTTCAAAATACCAAGAGAAGCACGCAATTAAATTCTATTTCAGAAGCGATTGAAGACATTAGAAACGGTAAGATTATTATTGTTGTAGATGATGAAAACAGAGAAAATGAAGGTGATTTTTTAGCCGCTGCAGACAAAGTAACACCAGAAATGATTAATTTCATGGCAACACATGGTAGAGGTTTAATTTGTGCTCCATTAACAGAAACACGTTGTAAAGAATTAGACTTACACGTAATGGTTAATAACAATACGGATCCTATGGAAACCGCTTTTACCGTTTCTGTAGATTTACGCGGTAAAGGTGTTACAACAGGTATTTCTGCAGGAGACAGAGCTTTAACAGTAAAGGCATTAGTAGACAAAAACACAAAACCTTTTGAGTTAGCAAGACCAGGACATGTTTTTCCTTTAATAGCCAAAGAAGGTGGCGTTTTACGTAGAACCGGTCACACAGAAGCTGCTATAGATTTTGCCCGTTTAGCAGGATTACAACCTGCTGGTTTTATTGTAGAAATAATGAATGAGGATGGAACAATGGCACGCTTACCTCAACTTTTAGAAGTTGCCAAAAAATTCGATATTAAAATTGTTTCTATTGAAGATTTAGTGGCTTACAGAATGGAGCATGATTCTTTAATTGAAATAAAAGAAGACTTTAATCTACAAACTAGATTTGGTGATTTTAGAGTAAGAGCCTACCAACAAACTACAAATAACCAAGTTCATATTGCCTTAACAAAAGGTTCTTGGACTAAAGATGAAGCAATCTTAACAAGAGTAAATTCTACTTTAGTTAATAATGATATATTAGGAACCTTAACAAATAATGCCGACAAGAAATTAGACCAAATGTTTCAGGTGATTAATGACGAAGGAAAAGGCGCTATTATTTTTGTGAATCAACAGAATCATTCTCAGAATTTATTAAGTAGATTGTCTGTTTTAAAAGAGAATCAGAAAAACGGGAACATTAAAGCTCCAGAAATTAAAATGGACAACAAAGATTTTGGAATTGGAGCTCAGATTTTACATGATTTAAACATTCGTCAATTAAAATTAATTACAAATACACAACAAACAAAACGTGTAGGTATGATTGGTTATGGTTTAGAGATTGTAGATTATGTAAATTATTAATACACTTACATTCATTTTGTCTATGAATTTTATTTAACATTTACTTTTAAATAAGTAAATGTTAAATAAGGTTAATAAAACATACTGCTTAGTATTTTTTATTAAATTCGAAAAATGTTACAGAAACTAAAATCGGAATCTACAAAACAATTAATACTCAATGAGTCTTATAAATTGTTTTATAAAAATGGTTTTAAAACAACAAGCATAGATAAAATAATGAAAGAAACAAAGCTTACAAAAGGAGCTTTTTATCATCATTATAAAAACAAAAGAGAGTTAGGCTTAGCTGTAATAAAATTAAAATTACAAGAAAGAGTTTATGATCTCATGATTTCTCCACTTTACACCTCTATTGATGCCATTGAACTTCTTAAACTAACTTTTTTAGATAAAATTAAATCATTTTCTATAGAAGAAAAACAACAGGGTTGTCCAATGAATAATTTAATAAACGAAATTGGAGACTCAGAAAAAGTATACCAAACAGCTTTAAAAAGTATTATGGAAGAATGGAAACTTGCAGTAGTACAACTCATAGAAAGAGGTAAAAAAGAAAAAACAATTCAAACATCTATATCAAGCAAATCTGTTGCTGTTTATTTAATAAGTGCTTTTGAAGGTATTAGAGGCATCAGAAAAATATACGATAATGATGAAGTTGTAGATCAATATAGATTAGGATTATCGATGTATATAAATCAAATAAAAGCATAATTTTTTTTTACAATAAAAACATACCGATTAGTATCTTTTAAGATAGAAACGATAAAATTAAAGAAATGAAATTAGCAAACAAAGTAGTTATTGTAACAGGTGCATCTAAAGGAATAGGTAAAGAAATAGCACTACTATTAGCTAAAAATAAAGCGAAAGTAATTGTTAATTATGCGAATAGTGAAGCAGAAGCAAATGAGACCGTTAGTACTATTATTACCAACGGAGGGCAAGCATTTGCTATAAAAGCAGATGTTAGTAAAAGAAAAGAAGTTACTTTCCTTTTTGATAAAACCATAGAAATTTATGGCAAAATAGATGTATTAGTCAACAATGCAGGTGTTATGAATTCTAAAAAACTAAAAGATAACACAGAAGAAGATTTTGATACTCATTTTAATGTAAATGTTAAAGGACTTTTTAACACATTTCAGGAAGCAGAAAGCAAACTTGCAGATAATGGAAGTATTATAAATATTTCTTCTAGCACCGTAAAACTAATGTTACCAACATACGCTATTTACTCTGCAACCAAGGCTGCTGTAGAACAAATGACACGTGTATTTTCTAAAGAAATTGGTAGAGGCATTTCTGTAAACGCCCTGGCTCCAGGCCCTACAGAAACAACCTTATTTTTAAAAGGAAAGTCGCCAGAATTTATTAAAACATTAAGTGCCATGAACGCTTTTAACCGCTTGGCAAAACCTATTGATATAGCTCGTGTAGTTTTGTTTTTGGCTAGCGATGAATCTCAATGGATTTCCGGACAAGTTATTGGCGCAAACGGAGCAATGGTATAAAATATTTAAAATTCATTAATTAGTCCCCCACTTTTTAATTCAATTGGCTGCTTATTTTGTTCAAACAAACGAGCAGTCAATTTCCCTCTTAAAAAAACAGCATCATTAGCAACTTCTAGCCAACTTCCTTCTCGCAAACCTAAAACCGGAGTATCATTAAATACATGAAACTCTTTTATACGAGTGTCCCTAGTTTCGCCCATGTGAGTAGAACCTTCAATTGGATCTAAATAATGCGCATTTATATTAAAAGGAATACAGCCCAAAGTTGTAAAACTCGGTGGATATACAATTGGCATATCATTGGTATTCTTCATATTTACACCACAAATATTACTTCCGGCACTTGTGCCTAAATATGGGGTACCATTATCTATAATTTCTTTTAAAACAATTAAAACCTCATTTTTGTATAATTGATTTACCAACTCAAATGTGTTTCCTCCTCCTGTAAAAATTGCTTCAGAATTTTTAATTGCTTCTTTAGTATTCTCAAACTCATGAATCCCTTTTACATCAATATTAAGATTAGAAAAAGCTTTTTTGGCAATGGCAGTATAAGTGTCGTAAGAAATTCCACTTGGTCTTGCATACGGAATAAATAATAGTTCTTTTACTCCTTTAAAGTGTAATTTTAGAGTAGGTAATAAATATTCTAAATAAGTACTTCCATGTACTGTAGATGTACTAGCAATAATCATTTTTTTCATATACCAAAAATAAGAATTTTAAGCGTTCTTTTAACACAAGTTTACAATTCTCTTAATAGAGTTTTATGACACTTTACGACGTTCTTTGTAAGAATGAAAAAATTGTTAGCCATATTCACTTTTCTTATTAGCATTCCTATTTTAGAGGCTCAAGAAAAAAGGACTTTTATTACAGGTACAACTGTTTTAGATAGTTTGGCTATTGCAGATGTACATATTGTAAATAAAAACTCTAACATTGGTACGATTACCAACGATCATGGTTTTTTTGAAATACCTGTTAAAATTGGAGATACCTTATTTTACTCTCATTTAAAATACAAACACAAACAAATTGTAATTACAGATAACATAATTTCTGCTAGAAACTTAAACATTCAACTAGAAGAAAATACCGTTGTTTTAAAAGAAATTGTACTAGAAAAACAAGAAAGTATTTTTTATAGAGATCCAGAAATAACAACTTATAAAGGACCTGTTGTAAATGCAGCAAAACTGAATTTACCTTATGCAAATACCACTATAAATGAAGATAAATCTCTTGTAAAATTCCGCTCTGGTACTTCCATCAATTTAGGCAATTTAATAAATACTATTAACGGAAATAAGAAAAGAGAAAAACTGCTAAAGGAAATGGCTTTAGAAGATACTGAACTAGAAAAAATTAGGAAACATTTTACTGATGACTTTTTTATTACAGACTTAAAAATTCAAAAAGTTTATATAAATCAATTTCTAAATTATTGCATCGATAAAAATATAATTCGTATTTTTAAAAGAGATAATAAATTAGATGTACTAAAATTATTAATGAAGGAAAGTAAACTTTTTCCTCGCAAAATAGTAAATGAAGATTTATATTTAACCGATCATTAGCACCACTCAATGGAAAAAAAACTATTTCAACTTTTTTTATTTTTTACAACCCTAACTTCTTTGGCCCAAGAAAGACAAACGTTAATAGCTGGAAGAGTTTTGGACTCTTTGGGCGTTGTTAAAAGAGCAAATATCATCAACTTAAAAACAAATCAAGGTACTTTTTCTTTTGATGATGGTCGTTTTCAAATTCATGTTTCTTTGGGCGATTCTTTAAGGTTTTCTACGATACAACACGTTACCCAAATAATAACCATCAATAAAGAAATAATAGATAACAAAGCCCTAATAGTAAGACTAAAATTTAATACGTATGTTCTGGATGAATTTGAATTAAAAAGAAATAATTTAACTGGTAAATTGGCTTTAGATGTTAAAAACATACCTACTGAAGAAAAGTATGCTTTATTAAAAAGCAATATGGATTTTTCTAATGTAGATTTTTCTATAGTAGACCATAGAATAGACGCTAATGATAGAGTAAAATCTACCCCAGTAAATACCGTTGCTAATTCTTATTCTGGCATTAATGCAGGAGGACTCATACAGGGCCTGTTTTCTTCTAAGAAATTTGAAAAATCACAATTACTTGATGAAAAATTCGATCGTAAAAAAGCATTTAGAAACAAAATACTATCAGAACTTGGAGAAGATTTTTTCTTTGAAAAATTAAAAATACCGAAAGAAAAATATTTTCATTTTTTAGACTATTGTGATTATTTAGATCTCGATAAAATATATAACGAAAATAAAATTTTAAAACTGATAGAAATATTTCAGAAAGAAAGTATCCCATATTTAAAAATCCTAAAAGAAGAATAAGTTAAAAATGTATGGTAAAAAGACTGCTTCCACTTTTTATACTCTTCATAACTTTTACTTCTTTATCACAAGAAACAAAAATATTGCTTTCTGGCAAAGTTACCGACTCTTTGGGTGCAGTTCAAAATGCCAATATCATTAATCTCGAAAAAAAACAAGGTACTTTTTCTTTTGATGATGGCCATTTTAAAATCTATGCTTCTGAAGGAGATTCTTTACAAATTTCAACAATACAATACACTACCCGAAAAATAATTATTAGCAAAGAAATAATCGATTCAAAAACATTAACGATTAAACTAAAACGACATACGTATGTTTTAGATGCTTTCGATTTAAAAAGAAATAATTTAACAGGAAGTATAAGTATCGATTTAAAAGAAGTACCAACAGACAGAAGAGATTCTTTATTACAAAATACGTTAGATTTTTCTAAAATTGATTTTAAAATAGTAGACACTAGAATTGATGAGAACTTAAGAATGAAACCTCCCATTGTAAATACGGTTGCTAATTCATTTTCTGGAGGTGGCGGTAGCACTTCAATTCCTTTTAAATTTAAAGACCTAATATTAAAGAGAGAGTTAAACCGTAAAAAAGGGGTCCCTAATAAAATACTATCAGAACTTGGTGAACAGTTTTTCTTTGAAGAGTTAAAAATTCCTAAAAAAATTACAATCATTTTTCAGAATACTGCAATCCTTTAGGCATAGAACAGCTACATAAAGAAAACAAGGTTTTAGAACTTATAAAAATCTTTCAGAAAGAAAGTATTCCGTATTTAAAAATCATAAAAAAAGAGTAATTTGGCGCAATAATTGTTTTAATATCAATATGAATTCTAAAAAAACTTTTTTACTTTTATTTATAATTCCATTGCTCTCCTTCTCTGCTCACAAGTATTATTTAAGCTTAACTCAGATTGAATACAGAAACGAAAAACAAGTTGTACAAATAACAATTAATGTTTTTATTGATGATATAGAAGATGCTTTAAACAAGAAATATAATATAGACTTACAATTAGACACAAAAAAGGAATTAAAAGACAATGATGTTTATTTTATAAAATATTTAAACGAAAAATTGCATTTAAAAATTGATACTGTTTCTAAGAACTTTAATTATATTGGTAAAGAATATGATGGAGATTTAGTGTATTTTTATTTGGAAATTGAAGATGTAAAACAAGTGCATACTATAGAAATTACCAATAAAATTTTAACTAACCACTTTCCTCAACAACAAAATTTAATTAAGTCTAAAGTTGGTGAAAAACACAAAAGTATTTTACTAAATGCTAAAAACGATAAAGGTTTGTTAAAATTTTAACTCTTTTTAACTTTTTTAACTACTTATCCTTAATTTGTACGCTAATTCAATTCAGGTACAAATGAAAAAAATTACATTACTACTAATTAGTGTTTTTTTTATTGGGACAAATATATTTGCCCAAGAAAAAAATATTACCCAGCAAGGTCATATCAATCAGAATAAGTTTAAACAACTTAAAGACGAATTAGCAACTCCTAATAGTCAAAGAACTGCTTCTGGAGCACCTGGTGTAAATTATACACAACAGAAAGTAGATTATGTAATGGATATTATTTTAGATGACAACAATCAAAAAATAACGGGTAAAGAAACTATTATATATCATAATAATTCTAAAGATACATTAACTTATTTATGGGTGCAGTTAGATCAGAATATGAGAGCAGCAGATTCTAAAACGCCAGATATTCAACCAAATAAAATTTCTAAATCCTTATCTAAAAGTAGCTTTAATCGTAGTTTTCCAGAAACACCTTTTAAGGGTGGTTTTAATATTACGAGTGTATCAAACATTAATGGCAGTAAATTATCATACACCATTAACCAAACAATGATGCGTATTAATTTGCCACAACCTTTGGCTGCTGGAGCAACTTTTTCTTTTAAAGTAAGTTGGTGGTACAATATTAATAATCATAGAACTCAAGGTGGTAGATCTGGTTTTGAACATTTTACAGAAAATAATAACAACAATTATGTAATTGCACAATTTTATCCAAGAATGTGCGTGTATGACAACATAGAAGGATGGCAAAATGGTCAGTTTTGGGGAAGAAGTGAATTTGCATTAGAATTTGGAGATTTTACCGTAAATATCACAATCCCTAAAGACCACATGTTAGGTGCAACAGGTATTTTACAAAACGAAAGTGAAGTTTTTACAAAAACAGAATTAAAAAGATTAGCAAAAGCTAGACAAACTTTTGACAATCCTGTTGTTATTCGCACTCAAAAAGAGGCTACAAAAATTGAAAAAAGCAAATCTAAAGAAACCAAAACCTGGAAATTTGTTGCTAAAAATGTTAGAGATTACGCTTTTGCATCTTCAAGAAAATTTATTTGGGATGCTATGGCAGTAGACATTAACGGTAAAACGGTAATGGCATATTCTTTATATTCTAAAGAAGCAAATCCTTTATATGGCAAACATTCTACTAGAGCAGTAGCGCAAACCTTAAAAACATATTCTAAATATACTTTTGATTACCCGTACCACAAAGCAATTTCTGTAGATGGACAAATGGGAATGGAATACCCACAAATTTGTTTTAACCCAGGAAGACCAGATGCAGATGGTACGTATTCTGACAGAGTGAAATACAGAATGATAAAAGTAGTTATTCATGAAGTTGGTCATAACTTTTTTCCGATGATTGTAAATTCTGATGAAAGACAATGGACTTGGATGGATGAAGGACTAAACTCTTATGTAGAAATGCAAGCAGAATTAGAATATGATAAAGATTTTCCTATTACAAGAGGCTATCCTAAAAATATTGTAAAATATATGGCTGGAGATCAATCTAAGATTGCACCTATTATGACCAAAGGAGATAATGTGTATGAATTTGGTAACAATGCGTATGCCAAACCAGCTACCGCTCTATGGATTTTAAGAGAAACTATTATGGGAAAAGAATTGTTTGACCATGCTTTTAGAACCTACTCGAAACGTTGGATGTTTAAACACCCAACACCTGCAGATTTCTTTAGAACTATGGAAGATGCCTCTGGTGTAGATTTAGATTGGTTTTGGAGAGGTTGGTTTTACACTACAGATGTAACTGATATTGGCATTAAAAGTGTAAGAAAATACTACACAAAAGCAAATGGAGATAATGTAGATTTTATTGAAGATACCACAGAAGGCTTAGGTTTTGGAGCTGCGAAAAACAAAAAATCTAAATTTCATTATGAAATTACCTATAACAAACCAGGTGGATTAGTAATGCCAATTATTGTACAATTTAATTATACAGATGGTACAACTGAAAGAAAAGTATATCCGGCACAAATTTGGAGACTTAATGATCAAGAAATCACCAAAGTTTTTTCTTCTAACAAAGAAGTTTCTAAAATTATTATAGACCCTAATTTAGAAACCGCCGATGTAGATACCTCTAACAATAGCTGGCCAAAAGAACAAAGTAATAAGTTCGAAAAATTCAAAAGCAAAATAAAGGGATAACCATAATTTTTAACCAAAAAAAAGCGATACATCAACATATCGCTTTTTCTTATAAAAGTTTGTTAATTTTTTAACATTTCCCCACCTATCTATACACTAATCACTAATTTTATCCACAATTAAATTCAAATTAAATCAAATGAAAAAACTCTCTTTACTGATGTTTTCTCTATTTTTTGTTGCAACAGGTATTTTTGCTCAAGAAAAAAAAGAAGAAAACAGCGCTCCACAAGGGCACACAGACCAAAACAAATTTAGACAACTAAAAGATGTTTTGGCAACTCCTAATGATCAACACACAGCCTCTGGTGCTCCTGGAAGTCAATACAGTCAACAAAAAGTTGATTATGTAATGGACATTCGTTTAGAAGAAAGTACTAATAAGATTTACGGTGATGAAACAATTACATATCACAACAATTCTAAAGATCAATTAGAATATTTATGGGTACAGTTAGACCAAAACATGAGAGCAGACGACTCTAAAACCCCATTAGCTAAATCTACAGGTGCTTCACCTTTTATTAGTCCGGATAAGTTTAAAAGTACTTTTATGGAAGAAGGAAAAGGCTTTGGTTTTCATATCGAAAAAGTAGAAAGTAATGGTAAACCTTTATCACACTTTATAAACAGCACCATGATGCGTATTAATTTACCAACACCTTTGGCTTCTGGAGATACTTTTAAATTTAGCATAAAATGGAATTACAAAATTAACGACATCAACAAAGATGGTGGACGTTCTGGTTTAGAAACTTTTCCTGACGGAAACAATAATTATACAATTGCTCAATTTTTTCCAAGATTAGCCGTGTATAACAACGTAGAAGGATGGCAAAATATGCAATTCTGGGGTCGTAGTGAATTTGCTTTAGAATTTGGAGACTATGAAGTAAACTTAACAGTGCCTGCTGATCATATTGTAGATGCAACTGGAGTTTTACAAAACGAAAAAAATGTATTATCTAAAACACAACGTAAACGTTGGGAACAAGCAAGAACATCTTATGACAAACCCGTTATAATTGTAACGCAAGCGGAAGCTGAAAAAGCAGAAAAAGGACGTGCTAAAAATACAAAAACGTGGAAATTTAAAGCAGAAAAAGTAAGAGACTTTGCATTTGCATCTTCTAGAAAATACATCTGGGATGCCATGGCAACCAAAATAAATGGTAAAACGGTAATGGCTGTTTCTTTATATCCTAAAGAAGGAAACCCTTTATGGGAAGAGCACTCTACAAGGGCTGTTGCACATACATTAATTGAATATTCTAAATTAACATTCGATTACCCGTATCCTAAAGCTATTTCTGTTCATTCGCAAAGACAAGGAATGGAATATCCTATGATTTGTTTCAACTTTGGGCGTCCAGAACCAGATGGAACGTATTCTGACAGAACTAAAAAAGGAATGTTAGGTGTAATTATACATGAAGTAGGCCACAACTTTTTTCCTATGATTGTAAATTCTGATGAAAGACAATGGACTTGGATGGATGAAGGATTAAACTCTTTTGTTGAAATTTTAGCAGAGTACAGTTATGATTATGACTTATTTGCAAGTAACCCAGCAAAAGAAATTACAAGATATATGAGCGGAGACCAAAGTAACATCTCTCCGATTATGTCTCAAGGAGATTATGTAAAACAATTTGGCCCTAACGCTTATACAAAACCTGCGGCGGCTTTATATATTTTACGTACAACGATTATGGGACCAGAATTGTTTGACCATGCATTTAGAACTTATTCTAAACGTTGGATGTTTAAACACCCTACTCCTGCAGATTTCTTTAGATCTATGGAAGATGCATCTGCGATGGACTTAGACTGGTTTTGGAGAGGTTGGTTTTATACCACAGATGTAAATGACATTGCTATTAAAACAGTAAAACCTTTATTTTTAACAGACAAGCCTAACGAAAGAGTTGCAAAACTAAAAGAACAATACAAGCAATATTTTGATGGTTTAGGAGACTTAGTTTACATTACCGATAAAAAAGAAGATGCCAATCCTAAAGCAATGGATGCGTATGCAGAAGGTAAAGAAGTACCTTCTTTTATTTATTCTGTAGAGTTTGAAAAACAAGGAGGACTAATAATGCCACTAATTATAGAGTTAACCTATGCAGATGGTACTACTGAAAAACAAACATTTCCGGCTCAAATATGGATGAAAAATGATACTGTTAAAAGAGTATTTGCATCAAGTCAAGAAATTAAAAGTATCACCGTAGATCCAGATTTTGAAACAGCAGATGTAGATACCTCTAACAATAGCTGGCCTAAGAAAGAATCTAATGCCTTTGATAAATTTAAAAACAAAGTAAAACAATAAATTACTTACTGTTTTCTTACACTAAAAGCCTCACGTTTGTGTGGCTTTTTTTATGCTGATAATTCTTATAATAAAACTCATTAAACATTTTACTATAATTGTTTATTATGCAATTATTTTAAAGCCAATTGTAAGAAAAAACGGCTCATCATATATAACCATAAAAAATAAATTTAATTTCCTTAAAAAAATCGTTTTAAAACGCAAGGACTGCAATCTTAAAATTATAAACTAACCTCCTATTTTAGCATTAAATTAGGATTTTTTATAAGGCTATTTCAGCATAAAAAATTAATTTAGCTAACACATTTAAATAATCACACAATCTAAATATAATAACCACATGAAAATAAATAATATCTTAGAAGGCATTGGGAATACACCCGTTGTAAGATTGGCAAAATTATTTCCAAACGCAAATGTTTGGATGAAACTAGAAAAAGCGAATCCAGGTGGAAGTATAAAAGACAGAATTGCATTGGCAATGATTGAAGATGCTGAAAGTAAAAACCTTATTAATAAAGATACCGAAATCATAGAGCCAACCTCTGGTAACACTGGTGTTGGTTTAGCCATGGTTGCAGCGGTAAAAAACTTAAAACTTACCCTTGTAATGCCCGAATCTATGTCTATAGAAAGACGTGCATTAATGAAAGCTTATGGAGCAAATCTTGTGCTTACTCCAAAAGAACTTGGTTTGGGAGGTACTATTACAAAGGCAAACGAAATGGTAGCAGAAAATAAAAATGCGTGGATGCCATCTCAATTTACAAACCCAGCAAACCCAAAAATACACCATGAAACAACTGCTCAAGAAGTGGTTAATGATTTTCCAGAAGGTTTAGATTACTTAATTACAGGAGTTGGAACTGGTGGACATATTACTGGTATGGCTGAAGTTTTAAAAGAAAAATTTCCAAGTATAAAAGTATTGGCTGTAGAACCTAGCGGCTCTGCTATTATTTCTGGAGGAGAACCAGGACCTCATAAATTACAAGGAATTGGCCCAGGGTTTTTTCCTGAAACTTTCAATAGAAATATAATTGATGGTGCTGTTAAAATAACAAATGAAGAAGCATTTGCAGAGGTTAGAAACATTGCAAAAACGGAAGGAATTTTAGTAGGTATTTCTACAGGAGCCTCTTTAGCTGCTGTTAGAAAACAACTACCAACATTACAAGGAGAAGAAATCATATTAACTATGAATTACGATACAGGAGAACGTTACCTTTCTGTAGAAGGTCTTTTAACAGATTAAAAAAATACAATTATTATTATTAAAAAAGCCTCACAAATTGTGAGGCTTTTTTTAAATCTAAAATTACACCAGATTCTTATATTCTAATAAATTGAAATACTGAAACTATTTCTGTATCACAAGATTATGTCTTATTTTAATGAGTAAGGTTTATTTAAAAAATGAATCTACAAATTCATGTTTATTAAACACTTGTAAATCATCAATTCCTTCTCCTACTCCAATATATTTTACAGGTATTTTAAATTGATCTGAAATACCAATAACAACACCACCTTTTGCTGTACCATCTAATTTAGTAACTGCTAAAGAAGTAACTTCTGTAGCCAAAGTAAATTGTTTAGCTTGCTCAAAGGCATTCTGACCTGTAGAACCATCTAAAACTAATAATACATCATGTGGAGAATTGTCAACCACTTTTTGCATTACACGTTTTATCTTCGTTAACTCATTCATTAAATTAACCTTATTATGTAAACGACCTGCAGTGTCTATAATTACAACATCTGCCTCTTGATTTACTGCAGATTTTAAGGTATCAAAAGCAACAGAAGCAGGATCAGATCCCATTTCTTGACGTACAATTGGTACATCTGTTCTGTCTGCCCAAACTTGTAATTGGTCTATGGCTGCTGCTCTAAAAGTATCGGCTGCTCCTAAAACAACTTTTAATCCTTGTTTTTTAAATTGTGCTGCTAACTTACCAATAGTAGTTGTTTTACCAACTCCATTTACACCAACTACCATTAAGACATAAGGCATTTTATTACCGTCTTTATCTTTAGGTATTTCCGGAATTACAAATTCGGTTTCGTTACCTACATTGGTTTCAGAAAGTAAGCCTGCAATTTCTTCGCGCAGAATTCTATTTAACTCATCTGTACCAACATATTTGTCTTTGGCAACTCTAGCTTCTATTCTTTCAATAACCTTAAGAGTTGTATCTACACCAACATCTGAAGCTACTAAAATTTCTTCTAAGTTATCTAAAACCGCGTCATCTACTTTAGATTTACCCGCAACTGCTTTTGTTAATTTACCAAAGAAACTTTCTTTAGACTTTTCTAACCCCTTGTCTAAGGTTTCTTTTTTTTCTTTTGAAAATATTTTTTTAAAAAAACTCATTTTTATCTTTTATACTATAATAGCAATACGTTAAAAAACGTGCCATTTATTGGGTTTGGTCAAATTGTCACTAAATAAGCTTGCGTTAGCGATTGAAATGGCATCCTTTTCTCTTAAAAAGCAACTTATTTACTTATTAGTAAAAGGTTTTCATTAAAACACAAAATTATCTTAACTATAACAGCATAAGAAAAGATACAATGTAAAGCGCGACCTTTTTAGGTAACGCCCAAAAATACGGAATTATAAGACGCAAAAAAAACTACTTTCTAAATTAGAAAGTAGTTTTATATATTTTATATAGTAAATATTACTTTTTTGCTAAAAATGCATCTACTTTTGATGGATCCATAATTGCTTCTACGAAAGTATACGCTCCAGATTTTGGAGATTTTACCATTTTGATAGCTTTACTTAATCTTTTTGAAGATGTTTGTAACGATGCTACTGTTTTTTTTGCCATTGTCTAAGTTTTTTAAATCTATGTGCTCTATTCTGAGTTCTAGATAGTTTAATTATTTAATTTCTTTGTGAACAGTCATTTTCTTTAAGATAGGATTGAATTTTTTAATTTCCATTCTATCTGGAGTGTTCTTTTTGTTCTTTGTTGTAATGTATCTAGAAGTACCTGCTTTACCAGAAGCTTTATGCTCTGTGCATTCTAAAATTACCTGAACTCTGTTTCCTTTTTTTGCCATCTGTATAAAATTTTAAATCGCTTAAGCTTATTTAGTTAAAAATCCGTTAGCTCTCGCTTCTTTTATAACTGTAGAAATTCCTTTCTTGTTAATATTTTTTAATGCAGAAGCAGATACTTTTAATGTTATCCATTTATCTTCTTCTGGGATATAAAAACGCTTGGTCATTAGATTAGCGTCAAACTTTCTCTTAGTTCTATTTAAAGCGTGAGATACATTGTTCCCAACCATTGCTTTTTTACCTGTTAATTCACAAACTCTAGACATCTTTTCGACAGTATTTATAGTGTTATCTCTAAACGAGGTGCAAATATACAGATAATTCTAATTCTGAACAAAACTATTTTACTATTATTTATCAAATAATTTCAATTGCTTAAAAATGTATGTTTTTTGCAGACTCTTTACGGCTAATTAACATGGGAAAAGAAACGCCTGCCGTTAGAGAAAAAATAATAAAAATAGCTTTTAAGCCATCATTTATAGTATGATTTAATATAATTTGATATGTTTTTGCATCTAACTCTGTTGTAAGCTTAAAAAAACCTAACATAGCCTCATACGCAAAAGCCCCTGGAATCATAGGTATAACTGCCGGAATAGATAAAATTAGAGGTGGCACATGTTGTTTATGTGCCGCTGGAATACTTAAAAACCCAACAACAATAGCCCCTACTAATGATGCTAGCGTTATATGTACCCCAAAGTGAATTAAAATTAACTTACAAGTACCGCCAATAGCTGCTAACACAGCTGCCATAATTAATGCTTTTTTAGGTACATTAAATAATTTAGCAAAACCTACAGAAGCAACAGCCAACCAAACTGCCATTTCTAAAAAGTGGAAAATTTTCATCTTTAAAAATTATAAATTAACATGGCAACAAACATGCCTAATGAAATAAATAGTGCAATTAGCATGGCATGAGTACCTCTAACAATTCCGTTCATGGTATAACCATCCATTAAATCAGAAAATGAATTGATTAAAGGTACGCCAGGAATTAGAAATAAAACAGAGGTAGCAAAAGCCAAATGATTTGTGCTACTATCATTTAAAAAAGTACTTCCACCAGCAATTAAACTGGCTGTTAATGCAGCAAAAGCAATACTTAAATAAACATTAAATTTTATTTTTGCCGAATAATGCCTTACAATAAAACCAAAAAATGTAGCTACAAAAGCAATAAGCATATCTAAATACATCCCTCCAAATAATCTACAGAACCCTGCATCTGCAAAACTTACAAAGATTAAAACCGATATAAATGAGTAACGAGGAATGTTTTTTATTCTAACAATCTCATTTTGTAATTGTTTTAATAATAATTTACCTTCTACAACTTTCCAACTTAATTTACTTATTTCTGATACTAGAGTAAAATTTACACTGTGCGGAGGTGTTTTTTTAAAACTATTATAAAGTTCGTCTGTTGTGTTATTTCTTAGTAATAAAAATACCGTTTTATGGGTTATTAATGTTTCGCAACTATACCCTAAACCAGCTCCTAAACGTTCTATAGTCAACCTAATTCTATGGGTACTTGCTCCAGACTCCATTAACAAACTACCTACTTCTAAAAGACTATTAGAAGTTTCTATAATTTCTTTATCTTTCATTTTATGTTATTTCCTTCCAAACATTAGAAGACTTAAAAGATTTATAATACTAACTCTTTGTACACTATTTCTAACGCTTTACTAACCGTTCTATTAATTACCTTTTCTCTTGGTTGGCCAAAATTAAATTCTTCTACAATTTCTTTATCATCAGAAATAACAGCAATGTAAACTATCCCTACACTTTTATCTGTAAGATCTGTTGTTGGCCCCGCATTACCAGTTACTGCAATTGCATAATTTGTTTGTAATTTAGCCTTAACTCCTTTAGCCATTTCTAAAGCGACTTCTTTACTAACTACACTATATTTTTTGATGGTTTCTGCAGAAACACCTAATAAATTAATTTTTGTTTCGGCAGAATAAGTTACAAAACCACCTTTATAATAAGTAGAAGCACCTGGTACAGAAACTAAATTTGCAGAAATTTGTCCACCTGTTAAGCTTTCTGCGGTAGAAATAGTTTTATTTTTCTTTTGTAACAACTCCCCTATTCTTTTTTCTAAAGAACTATCATCATCTAAACCCGTAATAATTTCTGGTAGTAATTGGTAAATTTCAGCTACTTTCTCATTTATCTCAGTTTCTAAAATTTCTTTGTCCTCGCCTTTGGCGGATAAACGCAGCCTTACTTTACCAAATGAGGGTAAATATGCCAACTTAATATAAGAAGGTAAATTATTTTCGAATTCTTCAATTCTTTCTGCAATGCTACTTTCTCCGGCTCCATACGTCATAATAGTTTTATGAATAATGAAGGGTAATTTAAATTGCTTCTGAATTTTTGGTAAAACTTTATGGGTAATTAAACCTTTCATTTCATACGGAACTCCTGGAAGTGACACAAAGACAGTCTTATTTTCATAAAACCACATTCCGGGTGCAGTACCAAAATTATTCATTAACAAAGTTGCTTTTGAAGGCAATTGTGCTTGGTATCTTTGTATTTCTTTAAATGGATGATTTATTTTTTGGAATAGTCCTTTTATATGTGCTATTACCTCCGGATATTCTATAAACTTATTATCATTAAAAAACTTCGCAATTGCTTTTTTAGTAATATCATCTTTAGTTGGACCTAAGCCTCCGGTTATGATAACAATATCCACCCTATCTTGTGCTTCTTTTAGAGCGTTTAGAATGTGTTGCTCATCATCTTGAATAGATGTTATTTGATACACTGAAACTCCTATTTTATTTAATTGCTGACCGATAAATTGTGAATTGGTATCTACAATTTGTCCGATGAGAATTTCATCTCCTATAGTAATAATTTCTGCTTGCATATAATTTTATTTAAACGCAAAGGGCGGAGAGTTATTTCGCTAAGGGCACAAAGAAAATATTTCTTTGCCTTTTGCTCACTTTTCGTTTTCTTTGCGAACTTTGCGGTTAATTTCTACTTTACCCTTATATTAAAAGCTTCTTTTCCTTCAATAACTCCTTTTAAATTATCATTTTCTACAACTTTACCAACACCTGCTGGTGTACCTGTAAAAATAATATCTCCTTTTTTAATGGTAAAGTATTGAGAAACATACGAAATTAGTTCATCGGTTTTCCATAGCATTGCATTGGTATTTCCGTCTTGAACAAGTTTATCATTTTTATACAATTGAAACTGTAAATTCTCCAAATCAAAATCTTCCTTCGGATAAAACTCTCCAACAACGGCACTTCCGTCAAAAGCTTTTGCTTTTTCCCAAGGCAATCCTTTTTCTTTACATTTTGCTTGTACATCTCTTGCCGTAAAATCGATTCCTAATCCAATTTCATCGTAATACTTATGTGCAAATTTGGCATCAATATGTTTACCCACTTTATTTATTTTCACCAAAACCTCAACTTCATAATGAACATCATCTGAAAAAGGTGGAATAAAAAATGGATTTTTTCTTGGTAAAATAGCAGAATCTGGTTTTAAAAAAACTACAGGGTTTTCTGGTCTTTCATTTGCTAATTCTTCTATATGTTTTGCGTAATTGCGCCCAATACAAATTATTTTCATAAACTATAATTACAATTTATGAATTATGAATTACAAATTATCAAAATTCGTAATTCATAATTCGTAATTAAAAATTATTCTCCTGCCTCCGGAAAAACAATAGCTCTATTTCCTGAAACAATTATTTGATGATTCAAGTGATTTTTTACTGCTTTTGCCAATACCAATTTTTCTATATCTGCACCAATTCTTTTTAAGGTTATTGGTGTACTTTCATGCGTTATTGGTTTTACGTCTTGCTCTATAATTGGCCCTTCATCTAAATCTACAGTTGCATAATGCGCCGTTGCTCCAATTAGTTTCACACCTCTTTCATACGCTTTTTTATACGGATTTGCTCCTTGAAAAGCAGGTAGAAATGAATGATGAATATTAATAATTCTCTCAGGATAATGTTTAATAAAATCCGAAGATAAAATCTGCATATACCTTGCCATAATTACTAAATCTACCTCATTAGCGTCTAACAATTGTACAATTTGATCTTCTTGATCTCTTTTGGTCTCTTTTGTAACTGGTAAATGATAAAAAGGTACATTAAACATATCTGCTACATACCTTAATTTGTTATGATTACTGATAATCATTTTTACATTACAATCTAAACGTCCTTCTTTAGATCGTTCTAACAAATCATATAAATTATGACTTGTGTGCGAAACCATAATGGCTACATTTTGTTTTTTATCGCAATAATTTACAGACCAATCCATGTTTAATGGTGTTGCCAATTTCGAAAAATTATTTTCTAGTGTTTCCTTAGAGATATCCGTTCCCTCTGCATCTAAACGGACTCTCATAAAATAGGAGTTCTCAAGTGAATTTACATACTGCTGAGAACTTAAAATATTGAATCCGTTTTCATAAAAAAAACTGGTAATTTTTGCTACCAATCCTTTTTGATCCGGACATTTTATTAAAAAAGATACTACTTGTGGTTTCATTATAATTAATTATGAATTACTAATTTCAAATTACGAATGTTGATAATTCGTAATTATTAATTTCAAAATTGTTAATTGGTTATGGTATCCATTTTTTAGGAAAGTTTGGTTTTCTCTTTTCAAGAAAAGCATCTCTTCCTTCTTTTGCTTCATCAGTCATATATGCTAAACGGGTAGCTTCACCAGCAAAAACTTGCTGACCAACCATACCATCATCTGTTAAATTCATGGCAAACTTTAACATTTTTATAGAAGTCGGACTTTTAGCTAATATTTCTTGCGCCCATTCATAAGCCGTATCTTCTAATTCTTCATGCGGAATAACGGCATTTACCATGCCCATATCATACGCTTCTTGTGCAGAATAATTTCTTCCTAAAAAGAAAATTTCACGAGCTCTTTTTTGCCCTACCATTTTTGCCAAATAAGCAGAACCATAACCACCATCAAAAGAAGTTACATCGGCATCTGTTTGTTTAAAAATTGCATGTTCTTTAGAAGCCAAAGTTAAATCGCAAACCACATGTAAACTATGTCCGCCACCAACTGCCCAACCCGGAACCACTGCAATTACAGCTTTTGGCATAAACCTTATTAAACGTTGTACTTCTAAAATATTTAACCTGTGATACCCATCTTCACCAACATAACCTTGATGTCCACGCGCTTTTTGATCACCTCCAGAACAAAAAGAATACACACCATCTTTGGTGCTGGGCCCTTCTGCAGAAAGTAGTACCACACCAATGTTTACATCTTCTCCTGCATCATAAAAAGCATCGTATAATTCTTTGGTTGTTTTAGGTCTAAAAGCATTTCTAACATTAGGCCTATTAAACGCTATTCTAGCAACTCCATTACACTTCTTATAGGTAATGTCTTCGTATTCTTTAACAGTTTTCCACTCGGGTTGTATCATAATTTTGTATTTTGGACGTTCTTTTAGAAGAACAAAATAATTGGTTACAAAAATAAAGAATCAAATTTATGATAAAGAAATCGTTCATACTAATATTTATGCTGTTTTGCCTTAGCGGGTTTTCTCAAAATATTATAAAAAAAACTATCCTATCTGATTATGCTGATGATCAAAGAAAAATAAGAATCTACCTTCCAAAGGGTTATGACAAAAATGAAGAAAAAAACTATCCTTTAGCTATTGTTTTAGATAGTGAGTTTTTGTTTGATACTTATGTTGGTAATTCTGTTTTATTTGCAGCTAAAGGCAAAGCCCCTAAACAAATTGTGGTAGGAATTGAAATGGCTAAAACCAGAAAAAAAGACACCTATTTTAATGTAACTAATGGAGAATTAACTACAGATAATAAGAAGTTTTATCAATTTATAAAAGATGAAGTAATTTTTGAATTGGAAAGTAATTACAATACTTCTCCTTTTATTACTATTGTAGGGGAAGGCACTTCTGCCAACTTAGTTTCCTTTTTTTTAGGTGAAGAAATCCCTCTGATCAACTCTTACATTTGTATAAATCCTACTTTTTCTGATTTTACAGGACAACAAATGCAAGATTATAATTTACCTAGATTATTAAAAGAAGACAACACTTTTTACTTGTACATCAACAACTCCACTTCATTTTCTACAACAAAACAGACTCAAATAGGAGAATTACAAACAGGTTTAAGTGCTTTAGAGTTAAAAAACTTTAATATTATAAATGACACTATAAATACTACTAGCAGCATATCTGCAATGAGCGAAGCAATTCCTAGAGCTTTAAACAAAGTTTTTGAAGTTTACTCTGCTATTTCTAAAGAAGAATTTGAGAATAATATAAAAGATTTATCTCCTTCTGACGCAATTGCTTATTTAGAAAACAAATACGTAGAAATTGAATTCCTTTTTGGGAGTAATTTAGATATTAGAGAAAGTGATGTGTATGCAATAGAAAAAATAGTTATGGAAAAAGAAAATGGAGATCAATTACTTCCGTTTGGTAAAATGATTCTAAAATTATATCCATCATCTCCTTTAGGTGATTATTATGTTGGTAAATATTACGAAAAAGGAAAACAAATTAGAAAAGCTATTATACAGTATAAAATTGGTTACGGAAAAATGGATCCTGCAGACCCAAATGCCGATAAGTTTTATGAAAATATTTTAAGATTGGGCGGAAGGTAAAAAGTATGTCGTATGCAGTATGCAGTATGCAGTATGCAGTATGCAGTATGCAGTATGCAGTATGCAGTATGCAGTATGCAGTATGCAGTATGCAGTATGCAAAATTAAAAAATCTATAATCGTTAAAAAAATAACAAATAAAATTTATAAAAAAATAACTTTACTGCCTACTGCTAACTGACGACTGAATACTGATGTTACACCAACTCTATTCTATCTTCTTTAATAAGAATTAGTTTTTGTCTATATAAATTTCCAACAGCTTTTTTAAAGGCTTTTTTACTCATTTTCATATGAAAACGAATAGAATCTGGAGAACTTTTATCTGTTAATAATAAAAAACCTTCTCTACTCTCTTTTAATTTTGTCAATACTTTCTCTACATCAGAATCTATTACATTTCTAAAACCTTGTGGTCTTAAAGAAACATCTATTTTTCCGTCTTCACGTATTTGCTTGATGTATCCTGTAACTTCCATATTCTCTTCTAATTCCTGAAAAACTTCACTTCTAAAAAGTAAACCATCAAATTCTTCATTAATTAAAACGGTATACCCTAAATTGGTTTCTGTCTCAATTACTAAGCTAACTTTATCTCCCTCTTTCAAGTACATCTCTACCTCTTCCGAGTTATTTTCGTCATCTTGCAAGTTCTCTTCTTCGTCGTATAAATCTTCTTGTAAACTCATTATTGTATATATTTAAAATATTCTTTTAAAATTAAATTATTTTCTTCACTTGGCGTAAAGATTTCTAATATTTTTGGTTTTTCTGATGCTTCATAAAAACCTTTTAATTGTGCTGTTACTGTTTCGGTAGAATCTGCCTTTAAATAATCTAACTCGTACATTTTACATAAATGTTCTGCAGTTAAAGTATGCGGAGTTTCAAAATACCTCGCAGCATTGGTAGTTCCTGGTCCCGGAATAATTTTAAAAATTCCACCACCAGAATTATTGATTAATATAATTCTAAAATCCTTCGGAATATTAGCGTTCCACAAAGCATTACTATCATAGAAAAAACTAATATCTCCAGAGATAAAAACCGTCTGCTTTTCACTTGCAAAAGCGGCTCCAATTGCCGTTGAAGTACTTCCGTCAATTCCGCTTGTTCCTCTATTACAAAACACCTTGTTTGATTTATCAATAGAAAATAATTGCGCATATCTAATAATAGAACTATTACTAATTTGCAACTTACTATTAGCTGGAATACTTTCTACAACCTGCTCAAAAACTTTAAAATCTGAATGTGTTGCTTTTGATAAATATTCTTGATGTTTTACACGTTTTTCATCACAAATTTGCAACCATTTTTGTTGATACTTACTTTCTTTTTTTATTATTTCTTTATTAAATTTCAAAAAGAAATCTAATGGTTTTATTTGTATAAATTCTGACAAACAGAAAAACGTATTTACTGCTTTCTTTTCATCTATATTCCAATGATGTTTTGGTTGATATTTTCTTAAAAACTGTTTAATTTTCTTAGAAACAATCATGCCTCCAAAAGTAATTAACACCTCTGGTTTTAAATCTTCAAACTGATTTTCATCCAAAGAAAAAATTAACTGATCTATAGAATTAACAGACTTTTCTTGATGTAAATTAGAGGTTGTTTCTGTTAAGATTAACACAGATTCATCCTCTGCATACAAATCCATTAATTTATGTAAATCGGCATCAGGATAATTAACGCCAACAAGAATCATTTTCTTTTCTACTGCATTCCATATTTTTGATAAATTCCCATAATCAATATGAGAATTATCTAAAGAACTTAAAGCAATATGCGGAAAATTAAAACTTTGCATTTCTTCAACAGTTTCATACAAAGGCTCATCAAACGGAACGTTTATATGCACAGGTCCTTTTTGTGAAACTGCTATTTGCAAAGCTTCTCCTATTAATTGAGAATTACGTGTTTTATATTTCTCGTTCTCAATTAGATTGGCAGCGAACAAAATATGATTATCAAACACATTTTCTTGACGAATCGTTTGCCCGTCTCCAATATCAATTAAATGTTTTGGTCTGTCCGCAGAAATTACAACCAACGGAATGTTGCTGTAAAAAGCTTCTGCAATTGCCGGATAATAATTTAACAATGCAGAACCAGAGGTACAAATAATGGCTACAGGTTTCTGAGTTTGTTGCGCAATACCTAATGCAAAAAAAGCAGCACAACGCTCATCTACCACACTTAATGCTTTTATTTCTGGGTGATTAGAAAAACCAACCGTTAACGGAGCATTTCTAGATCCTGGAGAAATAACAACGGTATCAATATGAAATTGAATACATGCTGAAATTACAATTTGTGCTAAAGGTTTCTTTGGGTACATTTAATATAGTTGCAAAGTTACAAAGCCGCAAAGTTACAAAGTCAAAAAGTTATTGAAGATAAAAAAGTCGCAAACTTTCATTTATTACTATGAAAGTTAACGACTCTTTAATTTTATTTATTAGCTATTAGCTCGCAAACAAGTTTAGCCCTGATTGAGCGGTCTGTTTGAGCTCTTTTTTGCCTTTTTAGCAAAAAAAGCGAGTAGCGAAAGCAGGAAATAGCTTCAAATAAACATTTTCCACACTCAATTCCCACCACAGCTCCTTCCCTTCAGTAAGGTTAGGATGGGTTTATTAATTCCCTTTTTGGTAATCTGCTAAAAATTTAGCCAAACCACTATCTGTTAAAGGGTGTTTTAACAAACCTTCAATTGCACTTAAAGGCCCAGTCATAACGTCCGATCCTAATTTTGCACAGTTAATAATATGCATTGTATTACGTACAGAAGCCGCTAAAATTTGAGTTTCGAAACCGTAATTGTCATAAATTAAACGAATTTCTTTAATCAAGTTCATTCCGTCTGTAGAAATATCATCTAAACGACCAATAAACGGAGAAACATACGTTGCTCCTGCTTTAGCAGCCAATAAAGCCTGACCTGCAGAAAACACTAACGTTACGTTTGTTTTAATTCCTTTAGAAGAAAAGTATTTACACGCTTTTACACCGTCTTTAATCATTGGTAATTTTACCACAATCTGAGGATTTAAAGCAGCCAAAGCTTCTCCTTCTTTTACCATTCCGTCAAAATCTGTAGCAATTACTTCTGCAGAAACATCACCATCTACCAATTCACAAATTGCTTTGTAATGGTTAATAATATTTACTTCGCCAGTAATTCCTTCTTTAGCCATTAAAGATGGGTTTGTAGTAACTCCGTCTAAAATACCTAAAGCTTGCGCTTCTTTAATTTGCTCTAAATTTGCAGTGTCAATAAAAAATTTCATTTATATATATTTAGTTGTAATTGTTCTTAATAATTGTCATCTCGAGCGGAGTCGAGAGGTTTTGGGCGTTCGAGCGGGCTTTACGCACTCGCTTTTTTTGTTAAAAAACAAAAAAGAGCTCAAACAATTGCTTCAATCCCTAACGCAAAGATAGTTAGTTCATAACAATTCTTAGAAGTTAAATAAAGATATTTTCAGACCTCACAGGTTTTAAAAACCTGTGAGATCTTGATCAGAATCTACAATTTATAATGGTTCATTAAAATCTTCTCATACATTCTATCTGGTAAAATTCGTTTTAAAACAATAGAGAATTTTTCCATAAAACCACCAACCTTGTAATGTATTTTCGGGTTTTTAGTTTCTATAATCTTATGCACCGCTTTTGCCATTTCTATCGGATCCATTCCTCCGCTTACATGCGCGTCCATCAAATTTAAATTCATTTGATAATTTTCTTTGTAAGCAGAATCATCAAAAACAGGCGTATGATATCTTCCTGCAGCAATATTGGTTGCAAAATCTCCAGGAGCAACACAAGCAACTTTAATCCCGAATGGTTTCACTTCCATACTGGTCGCTTCCGTTATTGTTTCTAAAGCTCCTTTTGTGGCAGAATATAATCCTCTGAAAGGCAATCCCATATAACCAGCAATAGAAGTTACGTTTATAATAGTACCCGATTTTTGTTTGCGCATTTGTGGTAAAGCCGCTTTCATCACATCTACAGCACCAAATAAGTTCGTATTAAAAACAGCACGCATTTCATCTGTTGGCGTATCTTCAATTGGGCCAGTAATTCCCATTCCTGCATTATTCACCAAAACATCCAACCTACCTTCTTTCTTGATAATAAAATCGATTGCCTTATTTATAGTATCCACTTTTAAAACATCTAAAGCAATCAGATCAAAAGAAAAGTTTTCTGAGTTCTTAGGGTTTCTGCTTGTACCATAAACTTTATATCCTTTTTCAGATAAAAACGTAGCAATAGATTTTCCTATTCCGGACGAAGCACCGGTAATTAATACAACTTTACTCATAAAAATTTAAAATTCTAGAATTAAGATTCAATGTTTACTAAGTAACATCTTTAAATATTAGCAAATATCTTAAAACTAAGTGTAGAAAACTAAAAAGGAGAAAGTTAATAACTATTATAAAAAAGAAAAATTCTGAAGAAGTTCAGAATTAAATTATAGTAAATAAAAAATGGCAAGCTACCTACATCACACTGCTACAACCTAATACCTTTGCTGCGTTCCCGCCCTGGAGGATTCAAAGGGAGCTAGTTGTGTAGGACTTGCCGCGGCAAATTTACAATCTATTTTTATTTTGACAATAAAAAAAGTGTAAATTTTTTGTAACATTTTCAATAGTCTGAATACTAATGTATTGTTGTGATAGTAAACAAACTTTTATGAATAATTAAAAACTATCAACAATGAAAACAATATATTTGTATAACTAAACTTTTAAAAAAAAAATGGAAAATCAAGCAAATAGTAAAAACATCATACTAAATTACGGTCTATACTTAGGTCTTATTGGTGTAATTACACACTTAATTCTTTTTGCCACAGGAACTTTATTAGAATTTCAATGGATAAATAGTGTTGTAAGTTTTATTGCTATGATAACGCTTATTATAATAGGTATTAAAACATTTAGAACAGCAAATGGTGGTTTTATTTCTTGGGGAGAAGGCGTTAAAATAGGTTTAGGAATAACAATGATTAGTGCCGTAATTGGTTTAGTTTACACATTAATTTTCATGAATTTCATAGACCCTACTTTTCAACAACAAGCTATGGAATTACAACAACAAAAATGGTTAGATTTTGGTATGACAGAAGAACAAATTGATGCTTCTACTGCAATGGCAGAAAAATTTCAGTCTCCGGGCATATTATCCGCTATTATTTTAGCAACATCCGCATTCTTTGGTTTTATTGTTTCTGCAATAGTCGCAGCAATAATGAAAAAAAACGAAGAAGAAACATACTAAATTTTAATATTCTAGGTTTTGTACAAACTAAACTTTGAATTATAAATATTGAATAAAAAGAACATGGATATCTCGGTAGTAATACCACTTCTTAACGAAGATGAATCTTTACAAGAATTATACGATTGGATTGCAAAAGTGATGCAATCCAATCGTTATTTATATGAAATTATTTTTATTGATGATGGCAGCACAGATAATTCTTGGAATGTAATTGAAAAACTATCAACCAAACATACAGAAGTAAAAGGAATTCGGTTTCAAAAAAACTATGGAAAATCTCAAGCTTTAGACGCTGGTTTTGAAATGGCAAAAGGTGACGTAGTTATAACCATGGATGCCGATTTACAAGACAATCCAGATGAAATTCCTGAATTGTACGATTTAATTATTAAAGAAGATTTCGATCTTATTTCTGGTTGGAAAAAGAAACGTTATGACAATGTTATCACTAAAAACATACCTTCTAAATTATTTAATGCAGCAGCCAGAAAAACATCTGGTTTAAAACTAAACGATTTTAATTGCGGATTAAAAGCGTACAAAAACGAGGTGATAAAATCTGTAAAAGTAAGTGGCGAAATGCACAGATACATTCCGGTTTTAGCTAAAAATGAAGGGTATACTAAGATTGGAGAAAAAGTAGTACAACACCAAGCAAGAAAATACGGAGAAACAAAATTTGGAATGGACCGTTTTGTAAATGGTTTTTTAGATCTGATTACTATTTCTTTTTTATCTAAATTTGGTAAAAGACCCATGCATATTTTTGGACTTTGGGGAACCTTAATGTTTTTATTCGGAATTACATCTGCCTTTTACATTGGTGCTTTCAAACTTTATAAAGTATTTAATGGCATAAAAACAATTTTAATTACAGATAATCCTTGGTTCTATATTGCATTAACTTCCATGATTTTAGGAACTTTATTATTTTTAGCCGGATTTATTGGGGAACTCATAATAAAAACAAAGAGCAACGAAAAACACTATACAATTAAAGAAAAACTCAATTTCTAAATAGTATATTTGTACATAAATTAAGTAATACAACACAATCTCTATACAATGGATAATATTTTAGACAAAGCAAAACAATGGTTAACATCAACTTTTGACGCTGAAACTCAAACAGAAATTCAAGATCTAATCACAAATAACCCAGATGCTTTAGCCGACCGATTCTATAAAAACATGGAATTTGGTACTGGTGGAATGCGTGGGATTATGGGTGCAGGAACCAACAGAATTAATAAATACACCTTAGGTAGAGCAACACAAGGCTTGTCTAATTACTTAATAGAAAACGTAAAAAAAGAACAATTAAGCGTAGTAATTGCTTTTGATTGTAGACATAATAGTAAAAAGTTTGCAAAGATTGTAGCAGATGTCTTATCTGCAAATAATATAAAAGTATTTCTTTTTGAAGATTTACGTCCTACTCCAGAATTATCTTTTGCTGTACGTCATTTAGGATGTGATGCAGGTATTGTATTAACGGCATCTCACAACCCACCAGAATATAACGGATATAAAGTGTATTGGGCAGACGGTGGACAAATTGTTCCTCCGCATGACGGTGGAATTATTGGAAACGTAAATGCATTAGACTTCTCTGAAGTTAACTTTAATGCAAATGAAGATTTAATTGAGGTAATTGGTAAAAATGTTGATGATGTATTTATTGAAGCTTCTGTAAAAAACGGATCTTTATCTGACAAAATTGATAGAAAGAACTTAAAAATTGTATTTACCTCTTTACATGGTACTTCTATAGTTTCTGTACCAGATGCATTAGCAAAAGCAGGATATACAGATGTACATATTGTTGAAGAACAAAGAGTACCTAATGGAGATTTCCCAACAGTAAAATCTCCAAACCCAGAAGAACCAGAAGCTTTAAAAATGGCTACCGATTTAGCAAACAAAATTGGCGCTGATATTGTAATTGGTACGGATCCTGATTGTGATCGATTAGGTGTTGCTATTAGAGATTTAGATGGTAACATGAAATTAATGAATGGGAACCAAACAATGGTTGTTATGACAGAATTCTTGTTAAAAAAATGGAAAGAAGAAGGTAAAATTAAAGGAAATCAATTTGTAGGTTCTACTATTGTTTCTACTGAGTTAGTAAATGATGTTGCCGCTAGTTATAACGTAGAAACCAAAGTTGGTTTAACAGGTTTTAAATGGATTGCTAAAATGGTAAGAGATTTCCCTGAACTCGATTTTATTGGTGGTGGAGAAGAAAGTTTTGGATATATGGTTGGTGGTTTTGTAAGAGATAAAGATGCTGTAACAGCAACTCTTTTAGCTTGTGAAGTTGCTGCTTATGCAAAACAAAACGGAGCTTCTTTTTATGAAGAATTATTAGAGATTTATATTAAAAACAGCTTCTACAAAGAGCATTTAATTTCAATTACTAAAAAAGGTATGGATGGTGCTGCAGAAATTCAGCAAATGTTAAGTGATATGCGTAACAACCCTTTAACAGAAATTGATGGAGAAAAAGTAGAATCTCTTTGCGACTATGATGCATCAACAAAAAAGAATTTAATTACTGGTGAGGTAACTGCTATTGACATGCCTAAATCTAATGTGTTAATATATCAAACTACATCAGGAACAAGAATTGCTGCAAGACCAAGTGGAACGGAACCAAAAATAAAGTTCTACTTTAGTGTAAACACCAAATTAGACAACGCTAAAAATGCTAAAGCTACGGAAGCCGCATTAGATGCTAAAATTCAAAGAATAATTAAAGAAATGAAATTGAATTAATGAATCATTTTAAAGACATTTTAAAGTTTGCAAAACCTTACAAAAAATTTGCATTGTTAAATGTGTTTTTTAATATTTTATATGCCGTTTTTAATGTACTATCTGTACTCGGTTTTATTCCTGTTTTAGGTATATTATTTGGTAAAGAAGAAAAAGTACATCAAAAACCAGTGTATGACGGCATAAGCAGTATTTACGATTATGTACAAGGCTCTATTAATTTCTCTGTTACTAACATGTTAGATAACGGAGGAATTGATAAGGCATTATTATTTATTTGCGTACTTTCTTTTAGTTTATTCTTCTTTAAAAATCTTTTTAGATACCTAGCTTCTTATGTTTTAGCTTTTCTTAGAAATGGAGTTGTTAAGGATATTAGAGATAAATTATACAATAAAATATTAGAATTACCCATCGCCTATTTTTCCGAAAAGAAAAAAGGAGATACCATTGCTAGGTTAACCGCTGATGTAAAAGAAGTAGAAACTACATTTTTAACTTCTTTAGAAACCATTGTTAGAGAACCTTTAACAATAGTTTTTACACTTATTTCTATGTTTGCCATAAGTGTAAAATTAACTTTATTTGTTTTTATATTATTACCAGTTTCTGGGTTTATTATTTCATCTATCAGTAAAAAATTAAAAGCAAATTCTTTATTAGCACAGCAAGAAACCGGTAACTTTTTATCTTTTATAGAAGAAACCCTAACTGGTTTACGCGTTATAAAAGCTTTTAATGCAGAAAAGAGAATAGAATCTAGATTTACAGATTCTACAGATAAATACAGTAAACTAATGACCAAAGTTATCCATAGAAAATCTATGGCATCGCCTATGAGTGAGTTTTTAGGTGTTACCACTATCATTGCCATTCTTTGGTATGGAGGTAAATTAGTTTTAGGTGAAAATAGCGATATGAAACCACAAGAGTTTTTTGGATATATTGGTTTATTTTACCTCGTATTAAACCCTGTAAAAGCTATTGCAACAACTTATTCAGATATTCAAAAAGGAGATGCATCCGCAGAAAGAATAATGGAAGTTTTAAATACCGAAAACAGTATTAAAGACAAACCAAATGCTATTGTTAAACAAAATTTTGAAAATGAAATTGCGTTTAAAAATATTTCTTTTAAATACAAAAAAGAATATGTTCTAAAAGATTTTTCTTTAACCGTTAAAAAAGGACAAACTGTTGCCTTGGTTGGTCAATCTGGAAGTGGAAAATCTACATTAGCAAACCTTATTACTCGCTTTTATGATGTAAACAAAGGTGAAGTTACCATTGATGGAGAAAACATTAAGGACATTACTAAAAAGTCTTTACGTGGCTTAATGGGAATTGTAACTCAAGATTCTATTTTATTTAATGACACCATTGCTAACAATATAAAATTAGGAACCGAAAGCGCCTCTGAAGAAGCTGTTTTAGAAGCTTCTGAAATTGCGAATGCTAATGAGTTCATTCAAAATTTACCGGCAAAATTTGAAACTAATATTGGTGATAGTGGAAACACTCTTTCTGGCGGACAAAAACAACGTTTGTCTATTGCCAGAGCGGTTCTAAAGAATCCACCAATTATGATATTGGATGAAGCAACTTCTGCTCTCGATACCGAATCTGAACAATTGGTACAAGTTGCCTTAGAAAAGATGATGCAAAACAGAACTTCTTTAGTGATTGCACACAGATTATCTACCATACAGAAAGCAGATAAAATTGTAGTACTAAAAAAAGGAAAAATTGTAGAACAAGGAAAACACGAAGAATTATTGGCTAAAAAAGGCGAATATTTTAAACTGGTTTCTATGCAATCTTTAAGCTAAAATCAATATTAAGATGGGCGTCCTTACTTTTTTTAAAAGAAATAAAACCTTTTATTATATTAAAAATGGTTTCTTAGATGCTTTACCTAGAAGTTTTTTCAACAAAAAGTTAAAACATTGGATAGATTATCAGAATAAATATCCTAAAAAGTTAATTGAAGAAAGAGTTACTTATTACATCAATAACAAACTACCTCAAAAGAAAATTGATGGAATTCAATTAAAAAATTTCCAAAAAAAAGGTCATAAAAGTATGTACTATTATGACTTAATGAAATATGGTCGATATTTTAATCAAAATTTAGTTGTAAAACTCTTATTTGGAGATGTAGACACCAACGTAGCAAGTCCTACTTTTGTAAAAAGCAGACCTATTAATCACAATGGAAATTCCGTTCTTTTACCTTTAAATAAATTAAGACATTTTAATTTTATTGATGATACCACACCTTTTTCTGATAAAAAAGACGAAATTGTTTGGAGAGGAATTACGCACAAGGAAAATAGAAAACTGCTAGTAGAGAAATTTAAAAACAGAAAAGGTTTTAATATTTTACCTATTTTTCTAAAAGATAAAAACAAGACGAATTTTATCAGCATAAAAGAACAATTAAAATATAAATTTATCTTGTCTATTGAAGGCAATGATGTAGCCACGAATTTAAAATGGATTATGTCTTCTAATTCTCTGTGTTTTATGCCTAAACCAAAATTTGAAACTTGGTATATGGAAGGAAAACTAAGACCCAACCATCATTATGTTTTAATAAAAGATGATTATTCTGATATGGAAGAAAAAATGAATTTTTATTCTAAAAACATAGAAGAAGCTGAAAAAATAATACAAAATGCAAAAAATTGGACACTGCAATTTAAAGATACTAAATTAGAAAAAGTACTCTCTTTATTAGTGATGAATTCTTTTTTTGAACAAACCCAACAACTTAAATAAAAACGATGCATATTTTAATAGTAAGCAAAGGCAGTATTCCTGTAACTTTATACGGAGGAACAGAAAGAGTAATTTGGAGTTTGGGAAAAGAACTCAACAATTTAGGCCATAAAATTACTTTTTTAGTAAAAAAAGGATCGCATTGTAATTTCGGTAATGTTATTCACATAAATGATGAAGTTGATATTCTTAGTCAAATTCCAAATAATATTGATGTTGTTCACTTTAATTTTCCTCCAAAAAATATTGAAACATTAAAAAAACCCTATGTAATTACAAAACATGGAAATGCAAATGATACACCAGAATTAGATGCTAACACCATTTTTGTATCACAAAACCATGCCAAAAGATTCAATTCTACTTCTTTTGTTTACAACGGATTAGACTGGAGCGAATACAGCAAACCAACTTTAAAAGCACCTAAAGACTATTTTCATTTTTTAGGTAAAGCTGCTTGGAGAGTAAAAAATGTTACAGGAGCAATTAATACTATAAAAAAGACGAAGAACGAAAAAATTAAAATTTTAGGAGGCGTTCGTTTTAATGTTAACATGGGAATTCGTTTTACCTTTTCGCCACGAGCATCCTTTTACGGAATGATTGGCGGACAACAAAAATTCGATATTTTAAACGAATCTAAAGGACTAGTTTTTCCTGTAAAATGGCACGAACCTTTTGGATTAGCAATTACAGAAAGCTTGTATTATGGTTGTCCGGTTTTTGGAACACCTTATGGTTCTCTCCCAGAAATTGTAACCAAAGAAGTTGGTTTTTTATCTAATAATGCTTCTGACTTAGCAAGTTCTATTGAAAATTACTCAAATTTTTCAAGAAAAAAATGTCATGAATACGCACAAGACGTATTCAATGCAAAAGTGATGGCTTTAGCCTATTTAGAAAAATATGAATTGGTTTTAAATAACAAGAAATTAAATTTGACACCGCCTCATAAAAATGCTGTTATCGAACCTAAATTTTTGGATTGGCAAGAATAAGAACTACCCCAAAGTTAAACCTAAACTTTTCCCTTTTTCAATCATAAAATCATAAGAAGCTTGTTGTTCATTTGGTATTTCACCCTCTAAAATAGCTTCTTTGATTGCTTCTTTTATTTGCCCAATTTCTCTACATGGTTTTAAATTAAATGCTTTCATAATTTCTTCACCAGTAACTGGTGGCTGAAAATTACGAATATTATCTCGCTCTTCAACCTCTTTAATTTTAGCTCTTACCAACTCAAAATTTTGATGATAACGCTTAAATTTCTTTGGGTTTTTGGTGGTAATATCTGCTTCACACAAGGTCATTAAAGAATTAATATCATCGCCAGCATCAAAAACCAATCGTCTTACGGCAGAATCCGTAACTTCTGTAGCCAACACAATAGGTCTAGAACTTAACATGACCATTTTCTGAACAAACTTCATCTTATTATTTAATGGCATTTTTAAACGCTTAAATAAACGATACACCATTTTAGAACCTACAAACTCATGCGCATGAAAAGTCCAACCTACTTTTTTACTAAATTTTTTGGTCGGTGCCTTTCCTATATCATGTAATAAAGCTGCCCAACGCAACCAAACATCTTCCGTATTTTCAGAAATATTATCTACTACTTCTAAGGTATGATAAAAATTATCTTTATGTTTTTGCCCCTCTACTTCCTCTACTCCTTTTAAAGCAATTAACTCAGGCAAAATTTGTTTTAACAAACCTGTTTTTTCTAACAACAAGAAACCTATAGACGGTTTTGGAGATGCTAATATTTTATTTAATTCATCAACAATTCTTTCGCGAGTAATAATTTTTAATCGATACCCATTTCTAGTAATTGCTTCTACAGATGCTGTTTCTATATTAAAATTTAATTGCGTTGTAAAACGAATGGCACGCATCATTCTTAAAGGATCATCCGAATAGGTTATATCCGGATTTAAAGGTGTTTTAATTACCTTATTTTTTAAATCTTCAATTCCGTTAAACGGATCTAATAATTGCCCAAAATTTGTTTCATTTAAACTTAAAGCCAAGGCATTTATGGTTAAATCTCTTCTATTTTGATCGTCTTGTAAAGAACCTTCTGTTACATTTGGATTTCTACTATCTTCTGTATAAGACTCTTTTCTTGCACCAACAAATTCAATTTCTACGTCCTTATAACGCAACATAGCAGTACCGTACGTTTTAAAAACCTGAACTTTTGGTTTATTCGGTAATAGTTTAGAAACTCTTTGAGCTAACTCAATTCCGCTTCCTACAGCAACCACATCAATATCTTTTGCATTGCCTCTTTTCAATAAAAAATCACGTACAAACCCACCAATCACAAAACTATCAACCCCTAATTCTTTTGAGGCTTTAGAGATTACACTAAATATTTCTGATGAGATTGCTTCTTTAAAAAAAATTTTTTGCATGAATTTATTTATTGTGATTTACTAGGTTTATGTGCAGTAAAATTACCTAATAACATTAAAACCTCTTTATTAATTGAACCGCAAAATTAACATTTAATTTAAGACTAGAAAAATAGTTTTGCATCCCTTTTAAATAATCAATAAGACTTTATGAAAGCAGATTTTTGTATATAGAAAAATACTTTTCGGCAATTACATCATCATTAAATTTCTGCACAAATTTAAAGCCTTTCTCAATCATGTTATTTGCTAACCTTTCATCGTTTAAAACCAGTTGTATTTTACTTGATAAAGCCTCAACATCCTTAGGAGTAACATACATAGAATCAGTACCACCTGCTTCAGAAAAACAACTTCCTGTACTTGTAATAACCGGTGTTTTAGAATATAATGCCTCTATAATCGGAATTCCAAACCCTTCAAAAACACTAGGATACACAAAAACTGATGCCAACTGATAAATGGCAGATAATTCTGGCATGCTTACATTTTCTAAAAAATGAACTTTTTTTTCTAACTGATTATCCTTTATATAGCTTTCTAAAACTTTAAAATAAGACGTTTTACCTCCAATAATTATTAAAGGAACATCAATATTTTCAATAGCCTTTATAAGAGATAAAATATTTTTTCGCTCGTTTAAAGCACCTACATTTAATATAAATTTTTCTGGTAGCTTAAACTTCTCTTTAACCTCTCTTTTAAATACAGTAGATTTTTCTTCTTTAAAAGTTGCATGACAACCTTGGTAAATAACGTCTATTTTAGCTGCATCAATTTTTAAATACTGTACAATATCTCTTTTAGTTTGTTCGCTAATCGCGATAATTTTATCAGCATTATTAGCCGAAAACTTTACTTTTTTAAGATGTATAATTCTATCAAAAAAAGAGTATAACTTAGGATATCTAATAAAAATTAAATCGTGTATGGTAACAACACTTTTTATTTTTGAATTCTGTATCCCACCTGGAAGTTCTCCTGTTAATCCGTGAAAAATTTGAACACCATCTTTTTCCAATTGATATAAAATAGGACCTTGTCTCCATATAGACGAAAATTTTCTCCAGAATTTCGTTTCGGGTAAAATTTCAAAAATATTTTCTTTTGGTTGAAGTCGTTTTACTTTTTTCGGTTTTGGATTGTATAAATTATAAGTATTATGCGGATAAAATTCTGATAAAATCCTAACCAAATCTCTACCATAATTACCTAAACCAGAAGTGTTGTGATAAATTCTTTTTGCATCAAATCCTATTTTCATCTTAACTTTTTTTAGTTAGTAACCAAAGTTTAATATATCTAGATAAAACACCATAAGATTGTGTTTTTGCAAAAATTAATCCCGCATAACCATCAAGAAAACCCAATTTAATAAAGTAATGTTTTATAAACCTAGCGGATGGTTTTATAATAAAATGAAAAAGACTCACAGTCGATTTTCCTTTGCTAAATAATTCTTCTGACTTTAAGGTAGAATACCTATTTAGTTTATTGATATAGTGATTATAATCTCTAAACGTATAATGTTCTATATTTTCTTTTAAAACCCCTATTTTTCCTTTAAAATTAATTTTTTCATGCACAAGAGCTCCATCATATTTACAAAAATCTTTTAAGAAAAGTCGTATAACTCTATCATTTTGAACACCACCATATTTTATATTTTTACCTGCAAAATAGGTTATTCTTCTAATATTATATCCCACAAAATCTTTAGGGTTTTTAACCACATCTAAAATTTCTTTTTCTAAAGCAGGTGTTACTCTTTCATCTGCATCTAAAATATAAATCCAAGCATGGGTTGCTTGGTCAATAGCAAAGTTTTTTTGAGAAGAAAAATCATCAAACTTTCGTTTGATGATTTTTACATTTAACATCTCTGCTATTTCTAAAGTTTTATCTGTACTATAAGAATCTATAACAATAATTTCATCTGCAAAACTTACTGATTTAATAGCATCACCAATATGAATTTCTTCATTTAATGTTGGAATAATTGCAGTAATTTTTGTCATAGTTTTTTAATTCTTAAACTGCTACATCATATTCACGTAACGCATCGTTTAAAGAAGTCTTTTTATTGGTACTTTCTTTTCTTTTTCCGATAATTAATGCACATGGCACATTGAATTCTCCTGCTGCAAATTTCTTAGTATAACTACCAGGAATTACTACAGAACGTGCAGGTACTACACCTTTAGTTTCCACAGGTACATCACCAGTAACATCAATAATTTTAGTACTCATTGTTAATACAACATTTGCACCTAAAACCGCTTCTTTTTCGACTCTTACTCCTTCTACAACAATACATCTAGAACCTATAAAAGCTCCGTCTTCTATAATTACAGGTGCAGCTTGTAAAGGCTCTAAAACACCACCAATACCAACACCACCAGAAAGGTGTACATTTTTACCAATTTGTGCACAAGAACCAACTGTTGCCCAAGTATCTACCATAGTACCTTCATCTACATACGCACCAATATTTACATAACTTGGCATTAAAATAGTACCTGGTGAAAGATAAGATCCTTTACGAGCAGATGCTCCAGGAACTACACGAACTCCTTGTGCTGCGTAATCTGTTTTTAAAGGCATTTTATCGTGATATTCGAAAATACCAGCTTCTAAAGTTTCCATTTTCTGAATAGGAAAATATAAAACTACCGCTTTTTTTACCCATTCGTTAACTTGCCATCCACCATCTATTGGCTCTGCAACTCTTAACTCTCCTTTATCTAATAAATCAACAACTTTTCTAATAGTGTTAATTGTATTTTCTTCTTTTAACAACTCGCGATTATCCCAAGCTGACTCTATGATTTTTCTAATTTCTTTCATCGTAATAAGTATATTTGTGCAAATATAAATCTATCCACAAAAACGTGGACGAATATACGTTTTTTAAACAGATTATTACATCTTGTTTAAAATACAATTATCATTTATTATAGATAAATGATTTAAGACCGCTTTGCTTTTAGAATCAACTACCAAGACTTCACTGTAACCATCTGACAAACAAATGTTTTTTAAATGATTCACAATAAATTTGAATAGTTGTACACCTATCGGCAAGTATTAAGAAAACGAATTTAACTGGATGTTTATATAGTATAAAACAAAAAAACGTTCATTAATTGATAATATTTCAATTAAACAGTAGTTATTATATTATAACTTTTATTTTTGCAAAAAACATTTAATTTGGGTAAAATTCTCGCCATTGATTTTGGTAAAAAAAGAACAGGTATTGCAGTTACTGATGAACTACAAATTATAGCCTCTGGTTTAACAACTGTAAATACAGATGATTTAATTCCTTTTTTGAAAAAATATATTTCAGAAAATCAGGTAGAACTTTTTATAGTAGGAAAACCGAAACAGATGAATAATACAGATAGTGAAAGTGAAACGTTAATACTTCCTTTTCTAAAAAAATTAGAAAAACAAATTCCTCAAATTCCACTTCTAAGAATTGATGAACGTTTTACTTCTAAAATGGCTTTTCAAACAATGATTGATGGTGGTTTAAATAAAAAGCAACGTAGAAACAAGGCTTTAGTTGATGAAATTAGTGCGACTATCATTTTACAGTCGTATTTATATAACAAATAACAATTATGTAAATCTATAATTACAGCATTGTTGAATTGTTAAAATAATTCTAAAAGTTATGACTTATAAAAATTCGTAATTCAAAAATTCGTAATTCGTAATTCTAAATTGTACTTTTGCCAATCTTAAAATAAAAAGAAATGATATTACCAGTTGTAGCTTATGGAGATCCAGTTTTACGAAAAATGTCCGTAGAAATTGATGCAGATTATCCCGATTTAGAAAAATTGATTTCTAATATGAAAGAAACCATGTACAATGCTTCTGGTGTTGGTTTGGCAGCTCCTCAAATTGGTAAAGCAATCCGTTTATTTATTATTGATGCTTCTCCTTTTGCCGAAGATGAAGATTTATCTGACAAGGACAGAGAAGCTTTAAAAAACTTCAATAAAGTATTTATAAATGCTAAAATATTAAAAGAAGAAGGTGATGAATGGGCTTTTAACGAAGGATGTTTAAGTATTCCTGATGTTAGAGAAGACGTTTTTCGTCAGCCAGAAATTACCATTGAATATCAAGATGAAGATTTTAAAACCCAAACAGAAACCTTAGATGGTTTAGCTGCAAGAGTTTTTCAGCACGAGTATGATCATATAGATGGAATTTTATTTACAGATAAACTTTCTTCACTAAAAAAAAGATTGATAAAAAAGAAATTAGAAAATATTTCTAAAGGGAAAATTAATGTAGATTACAGAATGCGTTTCCCAAATGCTAAAAAAGGTAAATAATAAAAATTAAGTTTGTCCGTGTGCAAACGAAAACTATTTGTTTTCGAATTAAAACTACAACCGCTCACGAGATAATATAGAACAAAATATACAATATGGAATTTAACAAAATTATTGCCGTAACAGGTAAACCTGGATTATTTCAAGTAATCTCACAATCTAAAAATGCCGTAATAGCAGAATCTTTAGTAGAAAAAAAACGTGTAGCAATTAATGCTGCTCAAAACGTAAGTTTGTTAGAAAACATAGCAATTTACACGTACGAAGAAGATGTACCTTTATTAAACATTTTTACCGCTATGTATGAAAAAACAGAAGGTAAAGAAGCTTTATCTCATAAAGAAAGCAGTAAAAATTTAACAGCTTTTTTCTCTGAAGTTTTACCTGGTTATGATGAAGAAAGAGTATACGCTTCTAACATAAAAAAAGTAATTCAGTGGTTTAATATTTTAGTAAAAGCAGGTATGGATTTTTCTAAAGTAGAAGAAGTGGCTGTTGAAGAAACGGAAAAAGAGTAAGCAGTATTCAGTCTCAGTTTTCAGTGAGCAGGTTTGTGGTATTAAGTGTTAGAAACTAAATTATATAACGACTGTCATTTCGAAATGAGCTTTTTTATGCGATTGAGAAATCTCATAAACATATTAGATTTACTATATACTGAACATAATATTCAACTTAGAAACTGAAAAAGAGTAAGCAGTATTCAGTCTCAGTTTTCAGTGAGCAGGTTTGTGGTATTTAATATAAAAAAAATAACAACTGTCATTCCGAACGAAGAATGAGGAGGAATCTTAGTTAGATTTCTCAATCGTTTTTCAACTCATTTCGAAATGACATTTTAATAAAACATCATTTTGAATAGCAGAAAAGAACAGTTAGCCGCTTTTAATAGATTGTTAGATATTATGGATGATCTTCGTGAGAAGTGTCCGTGGGATAAAAAACAAACTTTAGAAAGTTTACGTCATCTAACTATAGAAGAAACGTACGAATTAGTAGATGCTATTCTTGATAATGATTTACCAGAAATAAAAAAAGAATTAGGCGATGTGCTTCTGCACATCGTCTTTTATGCTAAAATAGGAAGCGAACAAAAAGCTTTTGACATTGGTGATGTTGCTAATGCTATTTGCGACAAATTAATACACAGACATCCTCATATTTATGGAGACGTTGTTGCAGAAACGGAAGAAGAAGTAAAACGTAATTGGGAACAATTAAAATTAAAAGAAGGAAACACATCCGTTTTAGAAGGTGTTCCTAAAAGTTTACCTGCCGTTGTAAAAGCAAGCAGAATTCAAGAAAAAGTAAAAGGTGTTGGTTTCGACTGGGAAAAACCCGAACAAGTTTGGGAAAAAGTACAAGAAGAATTAACTGAATTAAACGAAGAAGTGAAAGCTGGAAACAAAGAAAATACCGAAAAAGAATTTGGGGATGTCTTATTTTCTATGATTAACTACGCTCGTTTTATTGGTGTAAACCCAGAAAATGCTTTAGAAAAAACCAACAAAAAATTTATAAATCGTTTTCAATTTTTAGAAGAAGAAGCTAAAAAAGAAGGAAAAGAACTTGCAGATATGTCCTTAACTGAAATGGATGTCTATTGGGAAAAATCTAAAGAGTTTTTTAGGTAAAAATATCTAAACCTCAATGACTTTAAAAACCTTTAAGGTTTATTACTTAATTATTTTTTTTGGATAAATTTCGATTCTAAAAACCCCAATCCATAGCCTAAAAATTGGGTTAAAGTAGTAAATAAACTTAAAAAAGCGACATACAAATTGGTATTCTGAACTAAAGAATCTAAGAAAATTAGCGCGAAATAAAATCCATAGAAATAGAGTAATTGATTGTAGCCAAAGAAGGCTAAAATGATACTTATACCAATCCCTATAATAAACAAAGAAGGAAACCAATACGTTGGTTTTGCTGTTGATGGATACTTTTTATTTAAAATTGGTCTTGCGGTTCCAAAACCATAAGTTTGTTTAAAAAACTGTGGAATTGTACTTCTTCTTTTATGGTAGACAAATGCTTTTTCTATCAATTGTGTTTCACAATCGTTTTCCCAAAGTCGGAACGTTAAATCGATATCTTCTCCGTTTTTCATTTTAGAAAAACCTTGTGTTTTTTCGAATGCTTTTTTAGACAAACCTAAGTTAAAGCTTCTTGGTTGAAATTTACCAACTGCTTGCTTTTTACCACGAATTCCTCCTGTTGTTAAAACAGAAGTCATTGAATAATTAATAGCTTTTTGCAGGGATGTAAAACTGCTATGCGCTGCATCTGGTCCACCAAAAGCATCTGTAAAATTAGATTCTATAGCTTTTTTTACTTCGGATAAATACTGCTCTGGTACAATTACATCAGAATCTAAAATAATAAAATAATTTCCCGTAGCTTTTTGCATCCCGAAGTTTCGGCTTGCTCCTGCTCCACTATTTTCTTTAAAAAAATATTTTAAATCTAATTGATTTTTATATTTCTCTACAACTAAATCACTTTTATCCGAAGAACCATCTTCTATAATTAAAACTTCAAAATCAGTAGAAAAATCTTGTTTGGTAAGACTTTCTAGCAACTCTTCTATTTCATTAGGTCGATTATAAACAGGAATTATTAAAGAAAAATTTAGACTCAAATTTTAAAGGTTTTCAAAGTTTTAAAGGTTAAAAAATTTTAAAACTATCTTGTAAATGTAAAAAATAGAACGGTCATACATCAAATAAAACTAAGAAAAAGACAATTTTAATGCGAGTTTAAATGTTTTTAAAATAAATACTATCTTATACCCAAATAAATCGAACGTTTTTGATCATTGAGAAAAACTTTCTCTTTTTGAAAAAGATACGGTGAATGCATTTATCAGCTTTAAAAAAGCGTAACCTATAAACCCTAAAAACAGAAATTCTAAACGTTTCATAAATAAAACAACAATGACATTAGAAGAATTAAAATATCCGATAGGAAGAACAAATATCCCAGAAAATATCACCAAAAAAAATATTGAAGATTGGATTTCAATTTTAGAAAGATTCCCTCAAGAACTAGAGTTTTTAACCAAAAACCTATCGGACAACCAACTAGACACTCCTTACAGAGAAGGTGGCTGGACAATTAGACAAGTTGTACATCATTGTTATGACAGTCATCATAATTCGTATACGCGTTTTAAATGGACTTTAACAGAAGACAATCCTATAATTAAAGCATACTATGAAGAGCGTTGGGCAGAATTACAAGATGCTAAATCTGCACCTATCTTTTTATCTATTGATGCTTTAAAGGCCTTACATTCTAAATGGGTATATTTATTACGTGACTTAAAAGATGCTGAATTAGAAAAAACTTTTATTCATCCTTCAGATAATAAAAAGGTTCATTTAAAGGAAAGTATTTGTATTTATGCTTGGCACAGCAAACATCATTTTGCGCACATAGAAGAGTTAATGATTAGAAATGGCTGGAAATAAAAAATAGTATAAAAACACTTATCTTTAAGCTTATAAATAACATTCATGAAAACTGCCAAAGAGTATTTTGACGAATATGCTGTAAGTCATCAAAATGAAACAAACCAAGCAATACATTATATTTGTGTTCCATTAATTTTTTTTAGTGTTATTGGTTTACTCATGAGTATACCAACTACATTTTTAGAAAACTCCTTAAATTTATCTAATCCATTAATAGAAAATTGGGCCGTAATAGTTGGTTTTGTTATTTCTGTTTTTTATCTACGATTAGGTATTTGGTATTTTATAGAAATGTTATTTATAATTTTAACAGCCATTTTAGCCAATTTTTTGCTAGCCAATCAAGTAAACTTACTTTATGCATCTCTTATTATTTTTGTTTTAGCTTGGATTGGTCAGTTTTATGGACATAAAGTAGAAGGAGCAAAACCCTCTTTTTTAAAAGATTTAGAATTTTTACTGATAGGTCCTTTATGGGTTATTCAGAAATTAGGAAAGAAAAAATAACCGATGAAAGAAGAAATTAATTTCGAAGATTTTTTAAAAGTTGATATTAGAATAGGTACCATAATTGAAGTGAATGATTTCCCTAAAGCTAAAAAACCTGCGTATCAATTAAAAATTGATTTTGGTGCTTTAGGTATTAAAAAATCGAGTGCACAAATAACAGATTTATATACCAAAGAAGCCCTCTTAAATAAGCAAGTTACTGTAATAGTAAATTTTAAACCTAGACAAATTGCCAACTTTATGAGCGAATGTTTGGTGATGGGTGTTTATAATACAGATGGAAATGTAGTTTTATTACAAGCCTCTAAAGAAATTAAAAACGGAGAACAAGTTAATTAGTGGTTTAAGGTTTCTAAAAGATTATTTATATCAATTCTCTAAAAATTAATTCTTAGGATTATTTAAAATTACTAAAGCACCTATTACTCCAGGAATCCATCCGCAAAGCGTTAATAAAAAAATAATAAAGAAAGAACCACAACCTTTATCTATCACAGAAAGTGGCGGAAAAAAAATAGCGAATAATACTCTTATAAAACTCATATTTATATATAGTTAGTTACATAAATAAGACGAACCAAAAATAGATTTGTTACAAAATAATACTGAAAAAAATAAAAGTTAAACTATGGTATTTTCTATTTAAAATCTTACCAAAATCATCTTTAAATAGCAAAATAGACTTTATTTAAAATGAAGGCTAAAAAAATACAGAAATTAAAGCAATAATAGTGACTATTCACATCTACATGTGTCTTAAAATTATAGCATAAAAAAAAGATTATGCTAACTACTATTCTTAACTTTGCAAAAAATAATTTATTTACTTATGAAAAAAATTTTATGTATTGTCTTATTGATGACTGCAGCTATTGGGTGTAAATCTACTTCTGCTGTTAGTACCAAACTAGACAATAAAACCGAACGAATATTAAAAGGTAATTTCACAATTACAGCTGTTAATTTTCCTGGATCAGATTTTTTAAATGTTACTTCTTTTTACATTGCAGATTCTAAATGTTTTGTTGGTAGTAACTGGAGCTTTATTTCAAATAATAACAAAGGAGAAATGTCTCTTAACACCCCAGATACTTCTTGTAAAGAATTTAGCTCTCCAATAACTTGGTACCTTAATAAGGATGGTAATTTTGTGTTAAAAATTATTAACGATTACAAGGCTAAAGAAGTTAATAATGGTTTTGTTTTAAATATTAAAAATGTAACAGAAACAAGTTTCGACTTGGTAGACCAAATTAACGTTGCAGGACAAACAAAAGATATTACGTATTCATTTCAAAGACAATAATCAATTAAAGAAACACAATGAAAAAATCAATAATTTATAGTTTATCAGTATTACTTTTAACGGCAAGCATGCTTACTTCTTGTGAAGCTGTTAAAAATGCAAATAACACTCAAAAAGGTGCTGGTATTGGTACTGCAGCAGGTGCTATTTTAGGTGCCGTAATTGGAAACAATGTTGGAAATGGAAAAAATTCTGAATTAGGCGCTGTATTAGGTGGCGTAATTGGTGGAGTTACCGGTGGTGTAATTGGTAATAAAATGGACAAACAAGCTCGTGAAATTGAAGAAGCTTTACCTGGCGCGGAAGTAGAAAGAGTTGGAGAAGGAATTATGTTAACTTTAGGAGAAAATGCTGTAAGGTTTGATACTAATAAATCTACTTTAACTGCTACTGCACAAGCAAACTTAGAAAAATTGGTTCCAGTTCTTAATAGTTATGAAAATACCAATATTGCTATTTATGGTTACACAGATAGCACTGGTAAAGTAGAATACAACCAAACTTTATCTGCAAAGAGAGCTAATTCGGTAAAAGACTATTTAATTTCTAAAGGAATACTTGGCACTAGAATTGAAACCAAAGGTTTAGGTATTAATGATCCTATTGCAACAAACGAAACTGCAGAAGGAAGAAGTAAAAACAGACGTGTGGAATTTGCCATAGTTGCAAACGAACAAATGATTAAAGAAGCACAAAAAGAAGCAGGAAACTAAGTATAATCTTACTTTTATAGAAAGGCCACTCAAATGAGTGGCCTTTTTTGTTTCATCAAACTATATTTTCCCTAATTTTGCATCCCATAAACAATTAAGAATGCCACGTAGAGAACGAAATAAATTTGTAAAGAAGAATCAAGTTTTAGAATTAAAAATTGAAGATTACGCTTTTGGCGGAAAAGGAATTGCAAGAATCCATTCTGAAGAAGGAAGTTTTGTTGTTTTTGTACCAAATACGTTACCTGGTCAGTTGGTAAAAGCACAAATTAGCAAGTCTAGTAAAAACTATGCAGAAGCTAAATTGATAGATGTTTTAGAACCTTCTGAAGATGAAGTGGAAGTACCTTTTCAAGATATTCCGGGTGCGCCTTACATTCAATTACCTATAGATTTACAACATCAATATAAAAAAGAAAGTACTTTATCTTTATTCAAACGAATTGGTAAAGTAGAAAATATCGAAGATTTATTTGATGAATTTATTACTTCTCCAAATGTATTTCATTACAGAAATAAAATGGAGTATGGTTTTTCTGCTATTGGTTATGATAGAATTACAAAAAGAGATAAAGACGAGTTCACTCTAGGTTTTAAAAGACGTGGTGTTTGGTGGATGGGGGATAATTTAGAAAAAGATTCTGGTTTGTTTGATAAGCAACTAGAAGACAATCTAAAAAACATTCGTCAATATTGTATAGACACCGGTTTAGAACCTTGGCACGGACCAAGAAAGACAGGTTTTTTCCGTTACTTTGTAGTAAGAAAATCTTTTAAAACAGACGAATTGCTATGTAATTTAGTTACTACCTCTCCTGAATTAGAGAATTTCGATTTACAGAAATTTGCGACTTTCCTTAAAGATATTTTTGGAGATCGTTTAGCAGGTTTATTACATACCATTAATGACGAAACCGGAGATAGAACTATTGCAACCGCAGGTAGTTTAGATTTAGTGTATGGAAAAGATAAAATTGTAGAAGAATTATTAGGTTTAAATTTTGAAATTAGTATGAAAAGCTTTTTTCAAACCAACCCAAAATGTGCCGAAAAACTATACTCTAAAGTTGTTGAATATGTTTTAGAAGACAAAACAAAAGTAGACAATACTGTGGTAATGGATTTATTTTGCGGAACAGGAACCATCGGTCAAATTGTAGCTTCTAAAAGTGAAAACGCAAAAATTGTAGGCGTAGATATTGTAGCTTCCGCTATTGAAGATGCAGAGAAAAATGCCAAAAGAAATAATATTGATGGCCTAAAGTTTTATGCCGCAGATGTTGGTAAGTTCTTAGTTGCACATCCAGAATATCAAGATAAAATAAAAACGATTATTTTAGATCCTGCTAGAGCAGGAATTGCACCTAAAACACTACAAAAAATAATCAATTTAAATGCAGACAGAATGGTGTATGTTTCTTGTAACCCTGCAACACAAGCTAGAGATACAGAATTATTGGCAGAAGCGGGGTATCAAATGAAAAAAATTAGTTTGGTAGATCAATTTCCGCATACGAGTCATATTGAAACGGTTGTCTTGTTTGAAAAAGCATAAAACTTATTTGTTTATAAAAAGGTTTATTTATAAAACTCCATAAAGAACTAATAATAAGTGAACTAAATTATTAGAATTAAGATAATTTTATTAAAATGGACAATAAATATTTGTAAGAATCATTATATATTGGTAACTCAAAATAAAAGTTAAAAAGAATGAAAAAACTAACAGACTTCGAAATTAATAGGAAATTAGAAAAATTACAAGATTGGGATTATTATGACGATGCTTTGCATACAGATTTTGAGTTCGATAACTTTAAAGATTGTATGTCTGCAATGAATAGAATTGCTTTTGAATGTGAGGCTTTAAACCATCACCCAGAATGGACAAATAACTATAATACATTAGATATTAAGTTAACCACACATGATGCAGAAGGGGTTACAAAATTAGATTTTAAATTGGCAAAAGCCATCAATAAAATTGTAGAAGTTGAAGAATAGTTTACACAAAATTATAGTTATTTTAGTCTTTGGTTTGCTTATAAATACCTCTTGTACAAAAGATGATTTCTGTTTGCAAAACCCTGTTACTCCTAAATTGGTGTTGCGTTTTTATGATGACACTAATAAGGAAACCTTAAAAAGCGTGAGTACTTTATATGTTTGGGCAGAAGGAAAAGATACCATCGCAAATTTTAATGGTACTAGTTTAGACTCTATTTATATTCCTTTGAATAGCTTAGATACAAAAACTGTTTATAAATTTTCTAACGGAACAGACGTAGATACTTTTACCATAACTTATACACCAAAAGAAAAATACGTTTCTCGTTCTTGCGGCTATAAAGTTACTTTTAATGATGTTACTTTTTATTCTGATAATACTTGGATAAAAGAATTTACGCCATCTACATTAACAACTCTAGACAGTCAAAATATAGCACATGTACAAATATTTCATTAGCATCTATTTCCTTTTTGTTTTTGTTAATGGGCAATCTCAAGAACAAAAAAAAGACACACTTATAGATGCCAAAAAAGACTCTATAATCTACAAATCTAATTACGGACTAAGACTAGGCGTAGATCTTAGTAAACCAATATTAGCACAATTCAAAAGTACGTATTCGGGTTTAGAAATTGTGGGAGATTATAGAATTAAGAAAAACTTATATATTGCTGCAGAAGTTGGTTATGAAGAAGAAACCACAGCAGAAGATTACACAAATTCTACAGTAAAAGGAAGTTATTTAAGGCTAGGTGTTAACTATAATGTTTACAAAAACTGGTTAGACATGAACAACGAAATATTTATAGGATATCGTTATGGTTTTAGTCTTTTCGATCAAACTTTAAATAGTTATACACCCAATGTAATAACTGGCTTAGATGATAACCCTATCTATTTCCCTTCAAACGCAAATACAACCGCAAACACTGCCTCTGGCTTAAATGCACATTGGTCTGAATTTGTAATAGGTTTAAAAGTAGAAACATTTAAAAATTTCTTCGTTTCTTTTAGCGGTTCTTATAAGATTTTAATGAGTGTAAAAGAGCCAGATAATTTCGAAACCCTATATGCTCCTGGTTTTAATAGAATCTTTGAAAGCAGTACCGGTTTTGGTTTTAATTACACCATGACTTACTTAATTCCCTTTAAGAAAAAATAATATTATTTCAATTTAGTATTTTTTAGTAACTTTAACGTCCTTTATTTTTTTAATTTAATCATCATGAATAAAATACCAAGTGTAAATTTAGCCGATTTTTTATCTTCGGATAAAAGCAAAAAACAACAATTTATCGATGAAATTGGTCATGCCTACGAAAACATAGGTTTTGTGGCTTTAAAAGGACACTTTTTAGATGATACGTTAGTAGAAAACTTATATAGAGAAATAAAAAACTTTTTCGATTTATCAATAGAAACAAAAGAAAAATACGAGATTCCTGGAATTGGAGGGCAACGTGGTTATGTCTCTTTTGGAAAAGAATCTGCGAAAGGCAAAAAAGAAGGAGATTTAAAAGAGTTTTGGCATTTCGGACAATATGTAGATGCAGACTCTAAATATGCTAAAGAATATCCAGAAAATGTTACAGTAAACGAATTAGCTAAGTTTAATGCAGTTGGTAAAGAAACTTACCAAATGTTAGAAAAAACAGCTAAATATGTCTTACGCTCTTTAGCCTTACATTTAGGTTTAGAAGAAACCTACTTTGATAATTATATAAAAAACGGAAATAGCATATTACGTCCTATTCATTATCCGCCTATAAAAACAGAACCAAAAGGTGCAGAAAGAGCTGCAGCGCACGGAGACATTAATTTAATTACCTTATTAATGGGCGCACAAGGAAAAGGATTACAAGTACAAAACCATAAAGGAGATTGGATTGATGCCATGGCAGCGCCAGACGAAATTATGATTAATGTTGGAGATATGTTATCGCGCCACAGTAATAACAAACTAAAATCTACCATTCATAGAGTTGTAAATCCGCCAAAAGAAATGTGGGGAACATCAAGATATTCAATTCCATTTTTTATGCATCCTATTTCTGATATGAAGTTAGATGTTTTAGAAAACTGTATCGACGAAAAGCACCCAAAACAATTTGAAGATATTACGGCAGGAGAATTTTTAGACGAACGTTTAAGAGAATTAGGATTAAAAAAATAGTTTGCAGTTATCAGTCTTCAGTTGGCAGTAATAAGTTAACTGAAGACTGAAGACTGAAGACTGTAAACTGATAAAAAATGGATTTCAAAGATCAATTAAAAAATTTATTTCCAGAACATAAGGAAACCATTGAACCTGTAAAAGAAAAATTGGATATTTGGTTACAAGACGATCCTATTATTTGCAAATACGAAAAGCGAAAAGGGAAACCAATTACCATCTTAGAAGGCTATACAGGCGCAACATCAGATTTTAAAAAGCTAGCAAAAGAAATTAAAACAAAACTGTCTGTTGGCGGTAGTTTTAAAGATGATAAAATTATTATTCAGGGAGATTTTAGAGACCGAATAATGACCATGTTAAAAGATAAAGGATTTAAAGTAAAACGTGTTGGTGGATAAAAATTAGAATCACCTCACCATAAATAATTAGTGTAAACGTTATTAATAAATTATGAGTTCTTCTATATTACATATTACAAATGGAGATAGTACTACAAACTATCTTAAAAATCTGAATTTCTCTGGAGATTTTATTACCTGGAGAGAAATGTTGTGCGAAGGAAAAACTACTGTTGATGTAGGAAGTGAAACTTTCTGGAAAACCAGATTCGATTTCTTAAAAACCTCTTACAGCATTAGTAAAAAGAAATTTATAGATTTTACCTTAAAAGAATACAGGACGCTTTGCAGTAAAAAAGAAAGCAAAGAGATTGTCTTATGGTTTGACCATGATTTATTTTGTCAAATTAATATGATTGCTGTTATTAGTTGGTTAAAAATCTATAGAAAAGGGTATCATATTTCTTTAGTAACAAGTAGCAAACCTAAAGATTCTAACAAATTAAAAAGTTTTTCTGAACTTACTAAAAATCAGATGCAGCAACTTTATAAAAGCCGCATCGATTTATCTTTAGATGATATTGAGTACGCAGACTACATTTGGCAATTATATTGCTCAGATAGCCCTTTAAGGTTAGAAACGGTCTATAAGTTTAACCCAATGTCTCCTTTTATCCATTTAGCGGACGCCTTAGCCGCACATTTGCAAAGATTTCCATCCATTAAAAACGGATTAAACCAAATAGAAAACACCATACTAGAAACTGCAAATTCTCATAATTTTTCATCTAAACCTCAACTAGTTAATCAATTACTAGAATCACAAACTATATATGGTTTTGGAGATTTGCAATACGAACATCATATAGAGCAACTTCAAAAATTATTTACCTCTTTCGATCCCGTAAAATTATCTCGAAAAGGAAAAAAAGTGCTAGAAAACCAACTTAATTTTTATGGTGAACTTCGCAATGAAAATTCGTATCTTGGTGGTGCAAAAAAATATAGTTTTTTATATAATAATCAATCTGAAAGACTATTACAAATTACATCTTAAATGTCTATAAAACAATCTGAACTTATCTTAAACCCAGATGGAAGCGTATATCATCTAAATTTAAAACCAGAACATATTGCCACAAACATAATTTTTGTTGGCGATCAAGATAGAGTCGATAAAATCTCTAAATATTTTGATTCTATCGAGTTTACTACTCAAAAACGCGAGTTTAAAACGACTACAGGCACCTACAAAAACAAACAATTTTCTGTTATTTCTACCGGAATAGGCCCTGATAACATAGATATTGTTTTAAATGAGTTAGATGCACTTGTTAATATCGATTTAGAAACTAGAAAACCAAAAGAAAATTTAACGTCTTTAAACATTGTTAGAATAGGAACTTCGGGTTCTTTACACAATGATATCCCTGTAGATTCTTTTGTAATTGGTTCTCACGGTTTAGATTTAAACGGAATGTTACATTCTTATCAAATTGACACCATTTCGAATCCAGAAATTGAAAATGCTTTTGTACAACACACTAATTGGAGCGCTAAAAAATCGTATCCCATTGTAATTGAAAATAGCAAAGAATTAGAAAACAGGTTAAAATCTGACAAAACCTATAAAGGAATCACAGCTACAGCTGGTGGTTTTTACGGACCACAAGGAAGAATTTTACGTTTAGCTTTGCAGGATAATGAATTAAACCATAAAATTGATAGTTTTAGTTTTAACCAACATAGAATTACCAATTTAGAAATGGAAACCTCAGCAATTTATGGTTTATCTAAATTATTGGGACACAAAGCCTGTTCTATCAACGCAATTATTGCCAATAGAGCCAATGGATCTTTTAGCGAAAACCCAGGTAAAGTAGTTGCTGAATTAATAGAATATACACTTGAAAAATTAGTAGAGTAAATGACAAACCTTAATGTTGGCGGAGTTCCAGAGCATTTTAATTACCCTTGGTATTTAACACTAAAAAATAAAGCATACAAAAAACAAGATATTAATCTTCGTTGGCAAGATTTTCCTGGAGGAACTGGGCAAATGTGTAAAGCTTTACGTGCTGGTGATGTAGATATTGCTATTGTTTTAACCGAAGGAATTATTAAAGATATTGCAGACGGAAACCCTTCTAAAATTGTACAGACATTTGTAAAATCTCCTTTAATTTGGGGAATTCATGTAGGCGCAAAATCATCTTTTAAAAATATAGAAGATTTAGAACATGCCACCATTGCTATTAGTAGGTTTGGTTCTGGCTCTCATTTAATGGCCATTGTAAATGCTTACAACCAAGGTTGGAATATTGCTAATTTAAAATTTAAAGTAATTGGCAATTTACAAGGCGGAATTGATGCCTTAACAAACGGAGAAGCAGACTATTTTATGTGGGAACATTTTACCACAAAACCTTTGGTAGATAATGGTACTTTTAGAAGAATTGACGACTGCCCTACTCCATGGCCTTGCTTTGTAATTGCTGTTAGAAATGAAGTTTTAGAAAATAATTTTGAAGAAGTTAAAAAAGTTTTAGACATTATTAATGATGAAACAAAAGACTTTAAAAAAAGTAAAATGATTGATGTAATTCTTGCAGAAAGATATGAACAGCAATTAGAAGACATTCAGCAATGGTTAAAAATTACCGAATGGAATGACGGAAAACCTATTACAAAAAACTTAATTACACGCATACAAAATAAAATGGTACAATTTAACGTTATTGATGAGAAGAAAAATTCTAGTGATTTCATAAAAAATATGTACATTTAACACGAAAAACCATTATCAATGAAAAAAGTAGTATTTATTGCAGTTTGTATTTTAGGAATTCTTTGTTTCTCTTCTTGTAGAAGTACGTCTAGCCATTGTGGTTTAGCAGACAATACAACAACTATTCAAACAACCTTACAGCAAGTAGATTTAACCTAAAACCTATTTGTTTCTTAATTTCAAATTCAATGAATCCGCTTTTACTGCGGATTTTTTTCGTTCTAAAACACTATACCTCTTAATAGTAAGCTAACTTTTAGTAAACTTTTTCATAAAGTTTATCTTACCTTTTTTTCATTTTTATTTTACGTTTACAACACATACTCTTTTTATGTTTGATAGAACTTAGAAATAAGATAATTGTTTACATATATTTAGAAAATCGTTTTCTTCATAAACTTGTTTACACAAGAAACAATTCTTTTTCTTTTTATGATACAAAATGAAAAAACAAAAAAAACGAAAATTAGATTATGTTGTAATTTCAGACGTACATTTAGGTACTTATGGTTGTAGAGCTAAAGAATTATTAAATTATTTAAAAACAATTCAGCCAAAAGTATTAATACTTAATGGCGACATTATAGACATTTGGCAATTTAACAAACGTTACTTTCCTAAGTCTCACATGAATGTAATTAAACACATTACTTCTCTCCTTTCTAAAGGAACCACCATTTATTACATTACAGGAAACCATGATGAAATGCTTCGAAAATTTAAAGGTTTTCAATTAGGAAATTTTAAAATTTTAAATAAACTCGTTTTAAACATTGATGATAAAAAAGCATGGATTTTTCATGGTGATGTTTTTGATATTACCATGAAAAATTCTAAGTGGTTAGCTAAATTAGGAGGAAAAGGATACGATTTTTTAATTCTAATAAACACCTTTATAAATTGGATTAGTAAACTCTTTGGTTACGGAAAATTATCACTTTCTAAAAAGATAAAAAACAGTGTAAAAAGTGCCGTTAAGTTTATTAATAATTTTGAAAAAACGGCTTCAGACATTGCTATTGAAAACAAGTATGATTACGTAATTTGTGGACATATACATCAACCAGAAATTAGAGAAATAGAAAATGAAAAAGGAAAAACTACTTATTTAAATTCTGGAGATTGGATAGAAAACTTAACCGCTTTAGAATACCATAACCAACAATGGAATTTATATGAATATGCCAAGGATGAAATAGCTAAAAAACCTACAAAAAAACTCAGCAAAAAAGAGTTAAAGAACTTAAACAAGGAAGATCAAAATAATTTTCTTTTTGAAGAATTGTTAAAAGAATTTGATATTGAAAAACCTCTAAAATAAATATTTATGCGAATATTATATGCTATTCAAGGAACAGGAAATGGTCATTTAACAAGAGCTAAAGAAATTATACCTATCCTGCAACAAAAAGGTGAACTAGATATTTTAATTAGTGGAAATGAAAATAATTTAGACATCGGTTTCTATATAAAATATAAACTTTCTGGCTTAAATTTTACCTTCGGAAAAAAAGGTGGTATTGATTTTTTGGCAAGTTTCAAAAAAATGAAACTAGCTCGTTTCTACAAAGAAATAAAAACTTTCCCTATAAAGGACTATGATTTAATTATAAACGATTTTGAACCCGTTACTGCTTGGGCTGCAAAATTAAATAATGTAAATATTGTTTCTTTAAGCCATCAAAATGCAGTGCTAGATGTAGCTTCACCAAAATATGGCAAACACAAAATTGAAAAATTAATTTTAAAGCACTATGCACCATCAAATTATAGATTTGGATTTCATTTTAAACCTTATAGTTCTGCTACTTTTACACCAATCATAAGAAAAAGCATTCGGTCTAAAAAAAATAGCAATAAAGGGCATATTACCGTCTATTTACCCTCTTATAATGTAACTAAAATTGTAGATATATTATCTAAAATACCTCTTGTAAAATGGCATATTTTTTCTAAAGAACACAAACGTTTAATCTTTAAAAAGAACATTACTATTTACCCAATTAGCGAATTTGATTTTATAAAAAGCATGGCTTCTTCTAATGGTGTTCTTTGTGGAGCTGGATTTGAAACTCCTTCCGAAGCATTGTTTTTAAAGAAAAAATTAATGGTAATCCCCATGAAAAATCAATATGAACAACAATGCAATGCTTTAGCTCTAAAACAAATGGGAGTTTCTGTTTTAAAAAAATTAAATAGAAAACAATTAATTAAAATTGCAAAATGGATTGAGAGCGATACTATAATTCCTGTAAATTACCCAGACACAACAGAAGATATTCTGGACGCTATTTTATTACCACATGAAAACCAAACAATTTTGCCTACCATTTTATTGTAGGTTTATCTAAGTTCCTCAAAACCTCATTGGTTTTAGAAAAATGTTTACTTCCAAACCAACCTCTCCAAGCACCTAAGGGAGATGGATGAGGAGCTGTAAAAACGGTATGCTTATCTGTATTTATTAGTTTCGTTTTACTTTCTGCGAATTTTCCCCAAAGTAAAAAAACCACATTTTCTTTTTCATTAGATATTTGCTCAATAACGGCGTCTGTAAATTCTTCCCACCCTTTTTTCTGATGACTTCCTGCTTCATGAGCTCTTACCGTTAAAGTGGCATTTAATAATAAAACTCCTTGCTTTGCCCACTTTTCTAAATTCCCACTTTGTGGAATTTCTTGATCTAAATCTGCTCCAATTTCCTTAAAAATATTTTTTAGAGAAGGAGGATGCTTTATATCATCTTTTACAGAAAAACACAAACCATTTGCTTGCCCTTCGTCATGATAAGGGTCTTGGCCAATAATAACCACTTTTAAATCATTAAAAGAGCAAAAATTAAATGCAGCAAAAATATCTTCTTCTTTAGGAAAGCATTGGTGATTTTTATATTCTGATGTTACAAAACTAGATAAATCCTTAAAATAAGGTTTATCAAATTCTAATTGTAAAATAGTAGACCAAGATTCGGATAAATTTCTTTGCATTGCTAGTTGCTTTTAATATTTCTTCAAAGATATTCCTTTTATCAAAAGTACCATTCCTTTAATGAAAGGAGTATTTACTTTAACGTTAAACATCACTCATTTTAAATATATAAATTTCTTTTTAAAAATGGGTGATTTCCCCTTACTCTCTTTTAAAAAGTACAGTTAACTTTGAATAACTAAAAACTAAAATTATGAAACTAAAACTACTTTCTATTGTATTACTTTTTTTTACTAATATAATATTGTCACAAAATATTACTATTCCTGATTATAATTTTAAAGAAGTTTTACTGAACAACTCCTCAATAAACACCGATGGAAACTACGAAATATCTGTTACCGAAGCTGAAGCTGTAACCATATTAAATATATCTGGTTATCAAGAATTTATTGGAGGCGAAATGGGTGAGATAGGTTCTCCAGGTATTTCAGATTTTACAGGTATTGAAGCTTTTATAAATTTAACTTCTTTAACTTGTTCTCAAAACGATCTGTCTAGCTTGGACGTCTCTGCACTTACGCAGCTAACTTATTTAGATTGCTCAAGCAATATTAATCCAACAGGAATGGCTACGAATAGTGGTATTAGTACGCTAATACTTCCTAATAATAACATTTTAGAAACCTTAATTTGTAAAGAAAATTATATTACTTCATTAGACCTTTCTAATAAAACGGCATTAACTCATTTAGATGCTTCAAGTAATTATTTAGCAAGTCTAAATATAACAAATACACCCGCTTTAGAAAATTTAAATGCCAGTTATAATTACAGTCTAACTTCGTTAGATTTATCAAATCACGCTAATCTTACTTCATTAAATGCAGAAAATTGCACGCTAAATAATTTAAATATAAATAACACCCCACAATTAGAGACACTTAAATGTAAACAAAATCAATTAAGCGTATTAAATGCATCAAGCAGTGCTGCTCTTAAAACTTTAGAATGTTATCAAAATCGAATTGTATCATTAGACTTAACAAACAATACAAACTTAATTACTGTTTCAACATCTAATAATTTATTAACTAATTTACAGTTACCAACCACCAATACTTTAACATCTCTCTTGTGTAACACAAATAAACTACCTGGTTTAGATACAACAATGGCAACTAGTCTTATTACACTTAAATGTAATTCAAATTTATTAACCAATCTATTATTACCAACTACAAGTACATTATCAACTATTGAAACGACATCCAATAAACTTACAACACTAAACACAACAGACGTTACAGGTTTAATAACTTTAAAAGCACACAACAACCTTTTAACAAATTTAACTTTACCAAATTCTACTTCATTACAAACTCTAGAAGTTTATAATAATCAATTAGCTACTATTAATTTATTACCTCAAGCTGGACTAACCAATCTAAATATTAGTAATAACAGTTTACCTTTATTAGATGTTTCTGGAAATTTAAATTTGCAAACACTACGTAGTTCTAATAATCAGTTAGCTGTTTTAAATACTTTATCGAATACTTCTTTAAATTATTTAGAATGCTCTAATAATTTAATAACAAGTTTAGATACTACAACTATTAATACTTTAGCTAGTTTATCTTGTTCTGGAAATTTACTTACAGAATTAGACTTGTCTAGTTTTTCTAATTTAAGTAAACTTTACTGTAATAATAATTTATTAACGTCTTTAAACCTTAAAAACGGAAATTCTAATACACTTGCTTACAACACTTTTACTGCTAAAAATAATACAAATTTAAATGCTATTTGTGTAGACGATGCTTTGGTTGCTGCAGGCAATTTAGGTAATGGTATAGACCCTCACATGAACTTTACAGAATATTGTTCTTTTGTACCCGTAAATTCTAATACAATAACGGGTACTGTTTCTTTTGATTTTAATAATGATGGTTGCGATGCTGCAGATACAAAATCTGTAAATACAAGAATTAACAGTACAAGTGCCAATGTTAGTGCTTCTGCGTTTAGCGCTACAGATGGTACGTATACAATTTATATAAATGACACAAATGTAAATACCGAATTAATACCAAACTTTCCATCATTTTTTACAGCAACCCCAACTACACAAACCACTAATTTTACGGGTTCTGGAAATACAGAAACTATCGATTTTTGCATAACTGCAAACTCACAAGTAAATGATGTAGAAGTATATGCTTTTACTACATCTGAATCTAGACCAGGTTTTGATACACAGTTAAGAGTGTTCTACAAAAATAATGGATCTACAATTATTCCATCCGGAACGATAACTTTAAACTTTAATGAAAACCAAGAAATTTTTAATAATGCAAGTACAAGTCCTGATGCTCAAACAAGTAATTCTTTAACATGGAATTACACCAATTTAATGCCTTTTCAAGAAAGTTATATTGATGTTCATTTTACCATAAATACACCTACAAACTCCACAAACCCAGTAAATGGAGGTGATACAATTACCTACACCACTTCTATTACACCTTTAACAGGTGATGCAACACCTGCAGATAACACCCATATTTTTTCTGATATTATTGTAAACGCTTACGACCCCAATGACGTGGTTTGTTTTGAAGGTGATAAAATTAGTACCACACAAGTACCAAATGATTTAACGTATAGAGTTCGTTTTCAAAATACGGGTACTGCATCAGCAATAAATATTGTAGTAAAAGACATTATTGATGCTGATTTAGACATGACTACTTTTCAGCCCGTAGCAGCAAGTCATTCATATAGAACCGCTATTAGCAATACTAATAAAGTAGAATTTATTTTCGAAAACATACATTTAGCAGATAGCACTTCTAACGAACCAGCTAGTCACGGTTGGTTATTTTATAAAATAAAACCTAAAAGTAACACAGTAATTGGTGATGATTTTGATACTACCGCAAATATTTATTTCGATTATAATGCACCTGTAATTACAAATACTTACAACACTGCTGTTGCTATAGAAACAACAATACCTGATAACAATTTTGAAATGGCCTTAATAAATGCCGGTTTAGATAAAGGAATTCCGGACAGCAAAGTGTTTACAGACAATGTAAATATGATATCTAATTTAGATGTTTCTAATAAAAATATTTCAGACTTAACGGGTATAGAAGATTTTACATCCTTAACTACTTTAAATGTTAGCGATAATCAACTTACAGATTTAGATGTAAGTGCACAGACTTTATTAACTTCTTTAAACATACAATCTAATGCACTCACCTCTTTAAATGTAAAAAATGGAAACAATACCGTTTTCACACTATTTAATGCCATTAACAATCCAAATTTAACTTGTATTGAAGTTGATAATGCTACTTGGAGTGCAGACAATTGGACAAATATTGATACAACAACAAACTTTGTGAATAATCAAGCTGAATGTACTGCATTAAGTACTGATACTTATAATACACTAGCGTTTTCTCTATTTCCAAATCCAACTAACGGAAAAATCACTATTACAGCTTTAGAAAAAGCAGATTTACTTATTTATTCACTTTTAGGTAATGAAATTAAAAAAAGAGTTTTAAATAGTGGCAAAAATGAAATTACGGATTTAAATTTATCAAAAGGAATTTATCTTTTTAAGCTTGTTACTAAAGAAAAATCAGCTACTAAAAAAGTGATTATAAATTAATACGTTACCAAAAAATAAAATATTCAAACTCCATATTATTATAAATGATATGGAGTTTTTAATAAAAAAATATTCTTCTTAATACGCTGCAAACACCTTTAAAAATTTTATTCTAAAAAAAGTTTATTTTATAATTCTAGAAATACTATAATCATAAAATTAATCAGATATTAGATTCAAAATATTTTTTTAATTATCAGCTACTTTTACATAGATTCTTTGTTATTTTTGTCGCTAAACTTAGACTTCACCGGTTATAAAAATCATAAAAAGTCTTCTAAGATATCAAAGAGCGTATTTTGAATAAAAACATATCATCCAAGACATTACAAGATTTAGAATTTTCAACAGTTTTACAGCATGTTGCAGAACATTGTATTTCTGGTTTGGGTAAAGAACAAGTTACTGATATTGAACCTATCATTAATAAAAAAGCACTTTTTAAAGAATTGTATTTGGTTAACGAATACGTTTCTTCTTTTCAAAGTGAAAACAGAGTTCCTAATCATAACTTCGATAATATTACAGAAAACGTAAAACGTTTGGCTATAGAAAATAGTTTTGTAGAAACAGATGCTTTTTTAAAAATAGCTACGACATCTCTTACTGTAAACGAATTGATTAAGTTTTTTAAGAAATTTAAGGTTCAATTCCCTACTTTTTTCGAGCTTTCACAAGAAATAGAATTCACCACTTTTATAGATGATGAAATCAAAAAGATCATTGATATTTCTGGTGAAGTAAAAAACAACGCATCAGATTCTTTAAGACAAATAAGAAAAGATATTAATAATGTTCGTGGTAAAATCGGGGCCAGTTTTTCTAGTGCTTTGTCTAGAGCAATTTCTGCGGGTCATTTAGATGATATAAAAGAAACCGTTGTAGACAATCAGCGTGTTTTGGCCGTTTCTGCAATGCATAGAAAAAAGGTTGCTGGTAGCTTATTAGGTTCCTCAAAATCTGGTAACATCGTTTATATTGCACCACAAGCAACACTTGCGTATTCTAGAGAATATCAAAATTTAATTTATGATGAAAAGCAAGAAATTGTAAAAATTTTACGAGCATTATCCGCTACTATTCGTCCATATGTTTATTTATTAGAAGAATATCTTTCTTTTTTAATTCATATTGATGTGGTTGGTGCAAAAGCAAAATATGCGGTAGAAATGAATGCCGTTTTACCTAAAATATCAAGAGAGAAAAAGATACTTTTTAAGGATGCATATCATCCTATTTTATGGAGAAAGAATAAAAAACAAGAATTACCTACCGTTTCGCAAAGTATAGAACTGAACGAAAAACAACAAATTATTGTAATTTCGGGTCCCAATGCTGGTGGAAAAAGTATCACTTTAAAAACCATTGGTTTATTACAAGTAATGTTGCAAAGTGGAATTTTAATCCCTGTTGATGAACGCAGTCAGACCTATATTTTCGATACTGTTTTAACAGATATTGGAGACAATCAATCTATAGAGAACCAACTAAGTACGTATAGTTATCGTTTAAAGAACATGCGTAATTTTTTACGTAAATGTGGAGAAAATACGTTGTTTTTAATTGATGAATTTGGTACTGGTTCAGATCCTGAATTAGGTGGTGCTTTGGCAGAAATTTTCTTAGAAGAGTTTTATTATAAAAAAGCATTCGGAATTATAACAACCCACTACTCCAACTTAAAGGTTTTAGCCAACGAATTAGAGAATGTTACCAATGCAAATATGCAGTTTGATGAACGTACTTTAGAACCGCTATATCGATTATTTATAGGACAAGCAGGTAGTTCTTTTACGTTTGAAGTTGCTCAGAAAAACGGAATTCCGTTTAGTATTATCAACAAAGCAAAAAAACGTGTAGAGACAGAAAAAGTTCGTTTAGATAAGACGATTTCTAAACTTCAAAAAGAACGTAATAGATTACAAAAGCATTCTGATAATTTAGAAAACCAACATTCTAAAGGACAAGAACATTTAGATAATTTACAAGAAAAAGAGCAACGTGTTCAAGATAAATTATCTGGTTTTCAAGAACTATATGACCAAAACCAAAAAATGCTTTCTTTAGGAAGAAAAACTAATGAACTGCTTAATAAATACTTTCAAACCAATAACAAAAAGGAATTAAACACTAATTTTAATAAATGGGTTGCAGACTTAAAGGTAAAACAAGTAATGAAAAAACCTTTAGCTCCAAAAACCAAAGCACAAAAACAAAAGGCTAAAGTTGCGGAAAAACAACAGCAAGAAATTATTAAAAAAGTAGAAAAAGAGGTTTTACAAAAGGTTGTAGAAGTTAGAAAAGAAAAAAAGATTGAAGCTGCTAAAATAGCCAAAGAAAAATCTGAATACATCTATCAAATTGATGACAGCGTAAAAGTGATTGGCTCAAATTCGGTAGGAACCATCGATAGAATTGATAAGAAAAAAGTAACTATTAATTATGGTTTCTTTACCACAAAAACAACGACAGATAAACTAGAATTAGTAAAAAGAGCTAAAAAATAATTCCTTCCTTTTTTATTTATCTTTAACCTTATTTGAATTCCAAAAAGCAATAAACAAATGAACTTCATTTTAAAATTCAGGTATAGTTTAATAGTTGTCTTGATAATTATCGCTTCTTGCAGTAAAACTCAAAAATCAACTTCAGAAAAGGACTTTTGTGCTACTATTCATAGAAACGACAGTACAACACTTTCTAAAGAATTAGAAAATGTTGCCGAATTGATGGATACTAAAACAGGTGTGTATGTTTTAGAAGACGGAAGTGGTTCTATGGTTGCCAGAGCATGGTTAACAGAATATGCCGAAAAAACAATTGATATTCAGTATTTTATTTTCTCTACAGACAACGTAGGATTAATTGCTTGCGATTATTTGGTAAGAGCAGCAGATCGTGGAGTTAAAATTAGAATTCTGGTAGACGATATTATGGTTGATTCTGATATTGAAGACATTCTAACCTTTGCTTCTCATGAGAATATTTCTGTTAAAATTTATAATCCAGGAGTAAATTTAGGAAAGAACATCTTTCATAAAATTAAGAAATTTACAACTGATTTTAGGTCTGCAAATCAACGTATGCACAATAAAACATTTATTGTAGACGGCAAAGTGGTAATCACTGGAGGACGAAATATTGCCGATGAATATTTTGATTACGACCACGAATACAATTTTAGAGACAGAGATATTTTGCTCTTAGGCAAAGCGTCTAAAAAGGTAAACACTTCGTTCAATCAATTTTGGAATAGTGCTTTAAGTGAAAATGTTACGAGTATAATAAAAGAAAGTCCTAAAAACATTTATACCACAAACAAGTTTGACAACTTACACAACTACGCCTGTAATCCTGCTAATTTTTGGCCACAAATTAGACAAAGAATAGCCAATTTACCCACAACATTTCATGCCATTGAAGCATCCGGCAACTTAGTTTGGTTAGACGATGTTTCATTTATTTCTGATATTCCTGGTAAAAATGACGGAGCGAATGGTTTAGGAGGTGGCGGTATTGCTACAAGTGCTTTAATAGATTTAATTAAAAACGCCAAATCATCTATAGAGATACAAACACCTTATTTAATTACAACTGCCCTTGCTCAAAATTTATTTAAAGAAGCTGTTCAACGTGGTGTAAAAATTAGAATATTAACCAATAGTTTGTCATCTACAGATAATGTAGAAGCTTTTAGCAGTTATCAAACAGATCGAAAAAAATTATTAGAAACAGGAATTAGAATCTTTGAGTTTAGACCTGATGCCGCAGAACGCACAAAAATAATGACCGGTGAATTGCAAGAAAAACTAGACCACAAACCTATTTTTGGTCTACATGCAAAATCGATGGTAATCGATAAAAAAACAACTGTAATTGGTACTTTTAATTTAGATCCCAGAAGCGCCAATTTAAACACAGAATGTATTGTAATTGTAAATTCTGATAAAATATCTAAAGGCGTTTTAAAAGGTATGGAAATAGAATTTCAACCAGAAAATTCTTGGGAAACCACCTTAGATTTTAACCCAGATTCTGAAGTAAGTAAATACAAACGTATAAAAACCTGGACACGTAAAATTCTTCCTAAGAAAATATTGTAAAACTAAAAAAGGTTCGCAAATTGCGAACCTTTTTTAATATATCTAAACTAGTAATTACTAGATATTTTTAGCTAACCAGTCTCCTACTTCTTTTGTTCCGTAAGCTTTTCCACCGTCTGCTAAATCTTCAGTTACAAAACCTGCATCTAAAGCTTTATTTACAGCAGCTCTAATTGCTTTTCCTTCTTCTTGTAAACCAAAGTTTTCAAACATCATTGCTGCAGATAAAACAGTAGCCATTGGGTTTGCAATATTTAATCCTGTTGCTTGTGGGTAAGAACCGTGTATTGGCTCAAACAAAGCATTCTCAGTTCCTACAGATGCAGATGGCATTAATCCCATAGAACCAGAAATTACAGAAGCTTCATCTGTTAAAATATCTCCGAATAAGTTTTCAGTAATTAATACGTCATAACTATTTGGCCATTGAACTAAACGCATTGCAACTGCATCTACAAATTCATAAGAAACTTCAACTTCTGGATAATCTTTTTCCATAGCTTGTACAGTTTCTCTCCATAAACGAGATGTTTCTAAAACGTTTGCTTTATCTACACAACATAATTTCTTACCACGAGTCATTGCCAATTCAAAACCTTTTACAGCTAATCTTTGAACCTCAGCTCTTGTATATACACAATTATCGAAAGCAGTTTCTCCTTCGTCTCTTCTACCTTTTTCACCAAAGTAAATACCTCCAGTTAATTCGCGTAAAAAAACCAAATCAGTTCCTTCTATTCTTTCTCTTTTTAAAGGAGATTTATCTAATAAAGATGGAAACGTAAATGTTGGTCTTACATTTGCAAATAAGCCTAATTTTTTACGCATTTTTAATAAACCTTGCTCTGGACGAACCGTTGCAGAAGGATCATTATCATATTTTGGATGTCCAATTGCACCAAATAAAACAGCATCTGAAGCTACACAAATATCATGTGTTGCATCTGGATAAGGTTCACCCACTGCATCAATGGCAGCAGCACCTGTTAAAGCTGGTTTCCAAGTAATTTCGTGGTTAAATTTTTGAGCAATTGCATCAGATACTTTTACTGCTTGATCAATTACTTCAGGTCCTATTCCGTCTCCTGCTAATAATGCGATATTTAATTTCATGTGTTTAAGCTTTTAGCTGTTAGCTATTGGCCATTGGCTCAATAAACAGCAGATAATTTAATTAATTTATTTTTTTAGCTAATAGCAAACTGCTAAGAGCAAATGGCATTTTTTAAATAATATTCAACATTTTCTCGGTAGATTTAATTGCAGATACTGTTTGATCTGAATCCAATCCACGCGTAATAAACTCTTTTTCTTCTAATTTCCAAGTAATAATCGTTTCACACAAAGCATCAGAATTACTCCCAGGAGGAATTCTTACTGCATAATCGATTAAAGCTGGTAAATCTTTTTTGCTATGTCTTTTATACAATTTACGCAATGCATTCATAAAGGCATCAAACTGCCCATCTCCTTGCGCATGTGCTTCATATTGTACACCTTCTACTCTTAATTGTAAAGTGGTGGAAGGTTTCATTCCTTTCGCATGTCCTAAGACATAATTTTCTACCACAACACGTTTTTCAATAGCATTACTATCTAAAACGTCAGAAATAATATAAGGCAAGTCTTCTTGAGAAACCACTTCCTTTTTATCTCCTAATTCAATAATTCTTTGGGTAACTTTTTTAAGCTCTTCATCATTTAAACTCAGACCTAAATCTTGTAAGTTTTTCTGAATATTTGCTTTTCCAGATGTTTTTCCTAATGCGTATTTCCGTTTTCTACCAAAACGCTCTGGCATTAAATCATTAAAATACAAGTTGTTTTTATTATCACCATCTGCATGAATTCCGGCAGTTTGTGTAAAAACATTTGCACCAACAACGGGTTTGTTTACAGGAATACGAAAACCAGAAAAAGTTTCTACAAGCTTACTAACTTTATTTAATGCTTTTTCATTTACAGCAATCGTTACATCCTTTAAAAAATCATTAATCACAGCTATAACACTTGCCATCGGTGCATTTCCTGCACGCTCTCCCATCCCATTTATGGTTAAATGCAAACCGTTTGCACCCGCTTTTATAGCTTCCATAACATTGGCTACTCCTAAATCATAATCATTATGACCATGAAAATCGAAATGCGTTGTTGGGTATTTTTCACGAACTTCAGCAATAAATTTAAAAGTTTCATCGTGTGTTAGAATACCTAAAGTATCTGGCAATAAAACACGTTCTACTTTTTGAGCCGTTAAGAAATCTAAATATTCAAAAACATATTCTTTAGAATTACGCATTCCGTTAGACCAATCTTCTAAATAGACATTGGTTTTTATATCATGCGTAGCAGCAGACTCAATATTTGCTTTAATATCGGCAAAATGTTGTGCTGGTGTTTTTTTAAGTTGATGTGTTAAGTGATTTAAAGATCCTTTGGTTAATAAATTCTGAACTTTCGCCCCAGCATCTAGCATCCAATCAATAGATTTCCCTCCATCAACAAAAGTTAATACTTCTATTTTGTCTAAAAAATTATTTTCAGTAGCCCAAGAAGTTATTTTTTTAACAGCTTCTAGCTCACCTTCAGAAACTCTTGCAGACGCTATTTCTAAACGATCTACTTTTAATTCTTCTAAAAGTAATTTAGCGATTGTTAATTTTTCGGAAACTGAAAACGACACTCCTGATGTTTGTTCTCCATCACGCAGTGTCGTATCCATTATTTCAATCTTTCTACTAGCCATATTCAACCTAAAAAGTATTCTTAAAATGGTCTTGTTTCAGCAAATGCAGAAATTTCGTTTTCGATGTTTTTTAAGTAATCAATATCATCAAAACCGTTTAACATATTGTCTTTTTTGTAAGTATTAATTACAAAAGATTCAGACTCTCCAGTAGCAACTAAAGTTACTGTTTGGTTAGGTAAATCTACTTTAATTTCTGTTTTAGGATCTGCCATAATTGCTGCAAATAATGTATCTGCAAATTTTGGAGAAACTTGTACAGGTAAAACCCCTACATTTAAACAGTTGTTTTTAAAGATATCTGCAAAGGCAGATGAAATTACACAACGTAAACCAAAATCGTACACAGACCAAGCTGCGTGTTCTCTAGAAGAACCAGAACCAAAGTTTCTACCTCCAACTAATATTTTAGAACCTGCATAAATTTCTTTGTTTAAAGGAAAATCTGCTTTTGGTGTTCCGTCTTGTTCAAATCTCCAATCACGGAAAAAATTGATATCAAAATCTTTACGCTCAGTTGCTTTTAAGAAACGAGCAGGAATTATTTGATCTGTATCTACATTCTCTGTAGGTAAAGGATATGCTGTACTTGTTAGTACGTCAAATTTATCGTAAGCCATCTTTTATGCTTTTAGCTTTTTAGCTTTTCGCCTTTCGCTTCTCACGGTTGTCGAATTGCTGAAGCAATTATTTTAATTTATTTTTTTTGTTATTGGCTTTTCGCTGTTCACTTTTCGCCAATTGCAAATAGCGAAAGGCAAAGTGCCCTTAACCCAATTTACTTATTAATCTGTTTAAACTTCTTTTTAATTGATCTACTTTTTCAATTAACTTTTCTATTGATTCAATTTCTGCTAATTTTAAATCTTTTATCAAAATTAAAAAATATTCTAATTCTGTTGCCGATCCATTAGCTATTACTAAAAAGCGTTTAAACTCTTTTTCTGTTTCTCTTCCGCATCCTTCTGCAATATTTGCAGGTACGGAAGAAGAACATCTTCTCATTTGACTCGTTATTCCAAATAATTCTTCTTTAGGAAATTGTTTTGAAAGCTTATAGACCTCTAATGTAATCTCGTGTCCTAATTCCCAAACTTGATATTTTCTAAAGTTTCTCATTTTTCTAAGCCTTTCGCTTGTTAGCATTTCGCAATTAGCTAAAAGCCAAATCGCCAATTGCCAATAGCGAACGTTGCTAGCCTACTAGCAATGTTCTAGGATCCGTTACTACTCCGCTAACTGCAGATGCTGCAGCCACTAAAGGTGAAGCTAGTAATGTTCTAGATCCTGGTCCTTGTCTTCCTTCGAAGTTTCTGTTTGATGTTGAAACTGATAATTTTCCTGAAGGAATTTTATCATCATTCATTGCCAAACAAGCCGAACAACCTGGTTCTCTTAAAACAAAACCTGCGTCTGTAATAATCTTATCTAAACCTTCTGCTTTTATTTGATCTACTACTTTATGTGATCCTGGTACTAACCAAGCCGTAACATTAGGTGCTTTTTGTCTTCCTTTTACAATAGAACAAAAACCTCTAAAGTCTTCTATACGTCCATTTGTACAAGAACCTAAGAATACAAAGTCAATTTCTTTACCAATCATAGAATCACCTTCGTTAAAAGACATATATCCTAATGATTTTCTGTAAGTATCTACTCCACCTTCTACACTTTCTGCTAAAGGAATTGATTTAGTTACCCCCATTCCCATTCCTGGGTTTGTTCCGTAAGTAATCATTGGTTCAATATCTGCTGCATCATAATTAAATTCAACATCAAATTCTGCGCCTTTTTCTGTATATAAAGTTTCCCAATATTTCATGGCTTTGTCCCAATCTGCTCCCTTAGGAGTTTGAGCACGACCTTTTAAATATTCATATGTTTTAGTATCTGGTGCAATCATACCTCCACGTGCTCCCATCTCTATAGATAAGTTACACACAGTCATACGACCTTCCATAGACATGTCTTCAAAAACATCTCCTGCATATTCAACAAAATAACCTGTTGCTCCAGAAGTTGTTTGCTTTGCAATAATATATAAAGCAACATCTTTAGGCGTTACACCTAAACCTAATTTACCGTTTACGTTAATACGCATGGATTTAGGTTTTGGTTGCATAATACATTGCGTAGACAACACCATTTCTACTTCCGAAGTTCCAATACCAAAAGCAATAGCACCAAAAGCACCATGCGTAGATGTATGAGAATCTCCACAAACAATTGTCGCTCCAGGTAATGTAATTCCGTTTTCTGGACCTACAACATGTACAATTCCGTTATTAATATCTCCTAAACCCCAGTGAGAAATACCATGCTTTTTTGCATTGTTTTCTAGAGCATCTAACTGATTTGCAGATAAAGGATCTGCAACAGGTAAATGTTGGTTTATGGTTGGTGTGTTGTGATCTGCTGTTGCGAATGTTCGCGCAGGATATACAACACTGTTTCCTCTACTTTCTAAACCTAAGAAAGCTACGGGACTTGTAACTTCGTGGATAAAATGACGATCTATAAAAAACACATCTGGTCCGTCTTTAACTTGACGAACAACGTGTGAATCCCATACTTTGTCAAATAATGTATTTGCCATTTGTTTGTTCTTTAATTATTTAAATGATAATCAGCTACCAAAAATAAGAATTTGTTGAGATTTTTAAGGCTTATAATGTTTAGACATATTATACCCAACTGTTAATCATTCTAATAAAACACTCTATAACAATTAATTACATTATTAAAAAATACGATGTCTATTTATTTTATAGGGTTCTGATTTCGTTGAGTTCTTTCCTTTTTTTCTTTTGATATGAGTTGTAAAATAGTTAAAACAGAACTCTATTCAATTATAATTTTATTTTGATAAAAAACACTGAAGTAATGAGAAATCTTATAATCATCATAAAGTGAGATTCCTCAATCGCTTAAAAAAGTTCATTTCGGAATGACACAACTTCTAAAATTGAAGGTTATTTTTATGATAAATTAAACCATAAACATAAAATTGAGGCTTCTACAAAATCTCTACTTTGAGATTTTATTTCGTCTTAAATACATTAAAAATCCAACTGTATTATTTAAAAAAATTATAAGTCTTTTCATGTCGATAAAATCAGACCTACACCGTTTTTAAAAACAACACAAGTAAAATCCTAATTTTCTATATCGTTAACAAACTAGTTTAGCCCTGATTGAAACAATTGTTTGAGCTCTTTTTTAGCCTTTTTAGGATAAAAAAAGCGAGTGTGGAAAGCAGGAAATAGCTTCAAATAAATATTATAGTAATTTTAAAACTTTCTCTATATTTTCTTTGTGTGCCAAATCTGATCCTTCACTTAGAGTTGCAGATACGCCACAGGCAACGCCCCAACGTAAAATGTTTTTTGGTGATTCGTTTTGGGTAATGGCGTAAATTAACCCTGCAACCATACTGTCTCCTGCACCAATGGTACTTTTTACAGAAATTACGGGTGCCGTAACGTATTCTACACCGTTTTTATGTGCCATAAACGCACCGTCTTTCCCTAAAGAAACCACTACATATTGTGCTGTTTTATTTGTAACAAGTTGCATGGCAAAAGCTTCTTGTTCTTCTTTATTTAAAGAGTCTTTACCTGCTAACCTTGCCAATTCTTTTTGGTTGGGTTTAATTAAAAACAACTCGTTTTTTAAAACTTCGTTAAAAACAGGTCCAGAAGTATCTACAATTACTTTAACGTCTTTTGCTTTTAAACTTTTAATAATTTTGGAGTAATAATCTGTGGGCAATCCTTTTGGTAAACTTCCACTAATTACAAAAATATCGTTGGTAGCTACTTGCTCATTTATTAATTTTTCTACATTTTCCATTTCAGCTTCTGAAAAAGAAGCCGTAGGCATTCCGAATCTATATTGTAAGCCTGTTTTTACTTCAAAAACAGCAAAATTTTCTCTTGTCCAAATAGAGATTGGTGTTGCAAAAACGTTAACCTGTTGGTCTACTAATAAGTCTTTTAAGTGCTCGCCCGTTTTACCACCGTAAGGAAATACACAATGACTTTCTATAGACAGTCTGTGTAATACTCTAGAAATATTGATTCCGCCTCCTCCTGGATGATAGGTAATATCTGAACATTCTAGCTTATCAAAAGGTGTCATTTCTGCCACTTTAGCACTTTTGTCTAAAGCAGGGTTTATAGTAAGGGTTACAACTTTCATTATTCTTTTTTTTTATAGTAAAGATAGTATTCTTTTCTTTTTTCTATGGATGAAAAAGAAACAAAAAATCGAAACTTATTATATGTGATTAAAATAAAATAATTCAAAAAATAAATTAACATTCCTAATAAAAGTTAATCTAGCCTTTGTTATTTTACATGACAAAGAAGGAGAAATCTTTTAATTACACAGATATAAGATTCTTCAATCGTTAAAAAAAGCTCATTTAAGAATGGACGTACACACTATAGTCTTTAATTTAGAAAAACTTATTTCAATTCTTGTATATTGCATTCACAAATAAATATTATGAAATTAAACTTATTGTCTTGTGATGCCCAAAGACCAGATAAAAGAGCGATTGCTAGATGTATTGCAGAAATTTCTGTAAGCATTTCTGAGTCTTTATCTAATGAACTTACAGAAATCCTTTTAGAAGGTGACGTTGTAGATATTGAAATGGAAGATAAAAATGCGGGATCTGCTTTAAGAGCTCTAAGAAAATTAAGTATCGATTACGAAATTATAGCATAAAAAACACATGAAAAAATTTACTTTATTATCTATTTTCTTCTTTTTTATGACTTCTTATGGGCAACAAAAAAAGATGTGGGCAAAGTCGTTTTTAAATAAAAAAGCACCAGAATTAGTGGTTAGCACATGGTTAACGGATAAACCTGAAACGGATGGTAAATTTGTTTTAATCGATTTTTGGGCTACTTGGTGCGGACCTTGTGTTAGAGGGATTCCAGAAATGAATGCTTTTTATAAAGAGTTTGCCAAAGATCTAGTGGTTATTGGTATCAGTAACGAATCTAAGGCTAAAATTAAAGGTTTTAAGAAGGCTAAAATTGAATATTATAGCGCTATTGATAGAAAAGCTAGACTTAATAGAACGTTAGAAATAAAAGGAATTCCACATTGTATACTTATTAATCCTGATGGGATTGTTGTTTGGGAAGGCTGGCCTCAACTAAAAGGTTTTGAGTTGACTTCAGAAGTTATACAAGGGCTTATTGATGCTTATAAATCTTAAATAAGCAGCGTATTAAAGGGTTTTGTAAGTACTTATATTTCAATAATTAAATTATTAGAAATACAAAATTTACGTCATCGTTTTCGATTATTTTTTTTTGACTCACTCCTAAATTTAAGAAAGCTAAACGTTTTTAGCTTTACTAAAATAAGCAAACTAGCCTAGCCCTGATTGAAGCAATTGTTTGAGCTCTTTTTTATGATCTTTTTGAATAAAAAAAGCGAGTGCGGAAAGCAGGAAACAGCTTCAAAAAAAAGTAATTATAGCATATTATTTCTTTTGATGAAATACAATAACAAAACCAACCAATAGATTGTATATAATAGCATATTTACTTTAAAAAACTAACTTAGATAAACTTTCTACACCTTCTTTTCTTCTAGTTATTTATAAAAATTGTGAAACATTAAAAATATATACGCAATAAAGAAATTTAGGATGCGTTAACTTAAAACTATTCGCAATAATAAAAGTAAATTGCATGCTTATGTAAGCGACAATAACATAAAATATATAAAAATGAAATATTTGTTAAAAAAAAGTAGTTTAATAGTCTTAACAATTAGTTTAGTGCTATTTGGGCTTATTTCTTGTGAATCCAATGATGATGCAAACTCAGAAGAAAGTAAAGAAACACCTGTAGAGAATGCTACTAAAGCAAAACTTGTTGGAGAATGGAGACTTATTAGCAGTAAGGTTGATGGGGAATTAATAGCTGAAAGTGATTTTGCTACCTTAAAAGAATCATATGCCAACTTTAATGAAGATAATACCTACAAAGTTTTTTATAAGAAAAGTTCTGGTGCTTCTACTTCAACATCTACTTATTCTGGTACTTATGTTGTAAACCAATTAAATAGTGTTACTTTTTATGGTTCAGATTCAGAAATAGCGTTGGTTGATAATACTTTACAAATAACATCGAAAAATGCGGCTAATAAAACGCAGGTAGATCTATTTATTAGAAGTGATAATGATGAATTTGAAGAAGAAGATGCTGATGAAACAGATGTAGTTGATAAGGAGGAAGACTCTACTGATACGAACAATAGTTACGATGGCACTGATGTTATAGCAAAATTGAAGGGAGTTTGGACAATTAGTGGTGTTGATGATGATTGTTTGAAAAAAAATACGTTAAATTTTGAATCAGATGATTTACTGGTGTTTTCTCAACATAAAAAGACTTTTAATAGAAGTGATTTAACACGTAATAACATTAATGTAAGCTACCCAATGCCTGCAATATTTTCGGCAAGTGTAACAAAAGGAGTTAGCACGGTAACTTTTAATACCGAAGCGGATTGTCAGTTTATTAAAGTAAGTAAGCTACATTACAATGTTTTAGACGCGCAAACGATAGCTATAAATGAAACCTCTACTTTAATTATTAAGTTGCTAAATGACACTACTATTAACCTTATTTATACTTACAAGGATAGTGACTCGAATGAACAGGTAATAGAATTCGATTATAAGAAAATGTAACTAGATTATTAACAAGAATTACGCAACATTTTATAAGTACTACTAATAAAATATATAGCACACCTATTTATAACCCTATTAAACTTCTTACAAGTTTAATAGGGTTATTCTCTTTATAAGTGCATCAAAAATAACATTAAAGAATGGTTTCTATTTTAGAAAATCGCCTGTTAGCATTAGAATTTCTAATGAAATAATTATTACAAAACTAGAACAGACAATGCTACTGGGTTAATGTGGCAAAAAATAGGTGATGGAGTTGAAAAATATAAAAAAAATTTAGTTATCTACGCACCAACAAAATAACTTAGCCCTCATTAAAGCTATTGTTTGAGCACTTTTTTATGCTGTTTCTGAATAAAAAAAGCGAGTGTCTTTCGACTACGTCGAGATAAACTCCTAGTAGGGACTAGCTTCAACTAGAAATATTTACATGAAGCTATTTTTTAAAAATTAGGTTGTATACATTGCTACTCAAACTTATCCATAACAGCATCACTAATTCCCATATTAGAGAATCCGCCATCGTGGAATAGGTTTTGCAAAGTCACTTTTTTGGTTAAATCAGAAAATAGCGAAATGGTATAATCTGCACAATCTGCGGCAGAAGCATTACCTAACGGACTCATTTTTTCTGAAAAATTGATAAATCCATCGAAACCTTTTACGCCGTTTCCGGCAGTTGTTGGTGTTGGTGATTGAGAAATGGTGTTGACTCTCACTTTAAAATCTCTACCAAAATAATAACCAAAACTACGTGCTATAGATTCTAAATAGGCTTTATTGTCTGCCATATCATTGTAATCTGGAAACACTCTTTGCGCCGCCATATAGGTTAACGCAACGATTGAGCCCCATTCATTCATGGCTTTTTTATGATATAAAACATTCATTACTTTATGAAAAGAAACCGCAGAAACATCCCACCCTTTTTGAGTGAAATCGTAATTTGAGTCTGTGTAGGCTTTCTTTTTTCTAACATTTACAGACATACCAATGGAATGCAAAACAAAATCGATTTTACCACCTAGAATCTCCATAGATTTTTCTACTAAATTTTCTAAATCTTCGATTGAAGTTGCATCCGCAGGAATAATTTGAGAATTAGTTTTCTTTGCCAAAACATCTAATTCACCCATTCTTATAGAAGCCGGTGCATTGGTTAACACAAACTCTGCTCCTTCTTCATGCGCTCTTTGTGCCGTTTTCCAAGCGATTGAATTTTCGTTTAAAGCACCAAAAATAATTCCTTTTTTGCCTTTTAATAAGTTGTACATGCTATTAAATATTTGTTTTATGAGATTTCTCATTAGTTTATATTGAGCGAAGTCGAAAGGCTAAAAAGCTCATTTCGAAATGACATTCTAACTTTTTAAATTTTAAATAAACTAATTTAATAATTCTTTTGCGTGGGTAAGTGCAGAGTCCGTAATGTCTTTTCCGCTTAGCATTTCTGCAATTTCTTTAATTCTTTCATCTGTAGATAAAAGTTTTAAATTAGTGGTGGTTACTCCTTTTACTTCCTGCTTATATACTTTATAATGATTACTTCCTTTTGCGGCAATCTGCGGTAAATGTGTAATGGCAATTACCTGCATATTAGTACTCATTTTTTGCATAATTGCAGCTATTTTATTAGAAACTTCACCGGAAACTCCTGTATCTATTTCATCAAAAATAATGGTTGGTAATTGTGTATTTTCTGATAAAATTGTTTTTACTGATAACATTATCCTAGACAATTCTCCACCTGAAGCTACTTTTTTTAATTCTCCAAAACTACCTCCTTTATTTGCTGAAAAAAGGAATTCTAATTCGTCTTTTCCGTTAATAAAATAGTTTTTAGTTGGCTTTATTTTAATTGAGAACCGCGCGTTTTCCATACCTAAATCGGATAATAAAACTTGTAGTTCTTTATTTAACTTTGGTATTGATTTTGTTCTTGCACTTGAAATTAAATCTGCAACCTTATCTAGTTTAACAGAAACATCATCTATTTCTTTTTGCTTCTCATTAATTACTTCATCTGCAGATTCTACTTGCGCTACTTTTTCTGAAAGTTCTTCAAAAACAGCAATTAATTCTTTATTATTACTTACCGTATGTTTCTTCTGTAAATTATATAATAATTGTAATCTATCGTTAATTTCTTCAGCTTCATTCGGATTAAAATCTACATTTTCATTTGCATCTTCTAACTCAGAAACAATGTCATCAATTTCAATTTTTACTGATGTAACTCTTTCTGATAAATCTTGATATTCTTTAGAAAACGTTGCTATTTTAGTCAACCTGTTCTCTAAAGTATTTAATAAATTCTGAATTCCGATTTCTTCGTTTACCGTAATTTCTAAAGCTTCAGACAAATTAGCTTTTATATCTTCAATGTTATTTAGTTTTTCTAATCGCTCTTCTAAATCGTCTTGTTCTTCTGTCTTAATTTTGGCTTCTTCTAATTCTTTAAAAAGATGTAGGTTATATTCATACTGCTTATTCGCCTCTTTTTGTTGATCTTTTAATTTAGAAAGTTCTCTATTTAATTTACTTAATTGAGAAAAACCACGCTTGTAAGATGCTATTTTTGCTGTATTTTTTGCTAAAGCATCTAAAATTGAAAACTGAAAAAGATTGTCTGACAGTTCTATGGTTTGATGTTGCGAATGCACATCAATTAATTTGGATCTTAATTTATTTAAAACAGACAACGTTACGGGCGTATCATTTACAAAAGCTCTCGATTTACCAGATGGCAAAATCTCTCTTCTAATAATGGTTTCGGCTTCGTAATCTAAATCTACTTCGTTAAAAAAATCTTCTAAATTGTAATTCGCAATAGCCACTTTAGCTTCTACCACACATTTATTGCTGGTGTCTTTTAAGGAAGATAAATCTGCGCGGTTACCTAAAACCAATCCTAATGCACCTAAAAGTATGGATTTACCTGCTCCTGTTTCACCCGTAATTATAGATAAACCAGAAGAAAAATCAATAGATAACTGATTGATTAATGCGTAGTTATTAATGGAAAGTTGTGTTAACAAATTTTCTGAAATTTAGAAGCTAAAATTAAGGAAAATTGTACCAAGTATAAACAATAATTATAAGGAATGTTTTACTTAATATTTTTCCACTTAGAGTTGTTATTCGGAGATATTTTTTTAACAACCTCTTTTAATCTATTTTGATTTCTAGAAGTAGCATCATCCGTATACATATTTACAATTTCATCCGCTTTTGCATCAAAAAACACACGGATCAAGTAATTACCCACCGTTTTATTATAAATACTTTCTAAAGAGATTACAGCCTCTTCCATATTTTGTTTCGCAATACCATTATTTATAGAAAACTCGTCTAAACCTCTTCTATGATAATTATAAGTAGCCGTTCTATAAGCCGATAGTTTTGGTGATAAAAAACTATCTATTAATAAAAAACGAGTTTGTTTACCTACCACATTTTGCCAAGAAGCGATGCCACTTTGCTGTGCTTGTAACATTACATTCTCTGCTACTTTAAAAGATGCTTCTCCTCCATTCTTTTTAAAAGTATCTGCATCTGCACCTATAATTATATTTGTATAAAAAACAATGGTAGAAATTAAATTACTATCGTAAGAATTCTTATTATAAATTAATGGATCGAATTCATTGTATTTAAAATTGAAATCGTTGTCTTTTAAATTTAAAACAGGTGATGCATAGCTAGAACCAAAAACGGGTCTTGTAGATTGAACTTGTATCGTTCCTTTAAAATTATTTGCATCTCTAGAAGTTATTATAATAGTAAAAGCACAATCTATTCTTTCTTCTGGCTTAACGTTGTTATTAGTCCATTTTGTTTGATTTACAAACTCGGATAAAGATTTTTCTAGTGTTTTAAAAACCTGCGTATTTGAACCATCAACTTGTTTGTAATTTATGGTAACCAAGCAATTCAATTCTTGCGCTTTTAGCACTGAAACAGAAAATAATAACAGAAAAATGAATATAACTTTACGCATTTGTTTTTAGTTTTTACGTCTGGTCGAGCGCAGTCTAGACCTAACTTTAAACCCCTCGAAAACTGCGTTCAATGTATTCAATCAAAAAATATTTTGATTAAAGTAATGCTCGAGGAGAGAAGAAGTATTAAGAAATATTCTTTACAATTTCATCCAAAATATCTTTAGCCACTTCTTCTTTCGATTTTAATTCAAATGATTTCTCATTCAAATCTTTATCAATAATAGTAATTTTATTTGTGTCTGTAGCAAAACCAGCTCCTTTATCTTGTAAAGAATTTAAAACAATAGCATCTAAATTCTTACGTTTTAGTTTTCCTTTTGCATTTTCTAGCTCGTTATTAGTTTCTAAAGCAAAACCAACTAAAAATTGATTTTCCTTAATTTCACCTAAAGAAGCTAAAATATCTTTTGTTGATTCTAACTCAATCTCTAACGTAGAAGCCGTCTTTTTTATTTTCTGAGTAGCTACATTTTTCGGTCTATAATCTGCAACCGCAGCAGAAAGTATAGCAACATCTACTTCTTTAAAGTATTTATGAGCTGCTTTGTACATTTCATCTGCAGAAACCACATCTATTCTATGAACTAAAGAATGTTGTATTTTTTGATGACTTGGGCCAGAAATTAAATAAACCTCAGCACCTAAATTAGCCGCTGCTTTAGCAATTGCAAATCCCATTTTACCAGAAGAATGATTTCCTATAAAACGTACAGGATCTATAGCCTCGTATGTTGGACCTGCAGTTAATAAGACCTTTTTTCCTTTTAAAGGTAATTTTGATAGAATATCACTTTCTATAAATGACACAATATCTTCCGGCTCTGCCATTCTTCCTTCACCAACCAAACCGCTTGCCAACTCACCAGAAGTAGCAGGGATAATGGTATTACCAAAATTTTGTAATTTTTGTAACGTTTCTTTTGTAGATGCATGAATGTACATATCTAAATCCATTGCAGGTGCAAAATATATAGGACATTTTGCAGACAAATAGACTGCTAATAATAAATTATCGCAGGTTCCATTTGCCATTTTAGACATGGTATTGGCTGTTGCAGGTGCAACTACCATATAATCTGCCCAAAGACCTAAATCTACATGACTATTCCACATTTCATTCTCCTCATCTTCTTTATTGTAAAAAGTAGAATGCACAGGGTTCTTAGAAAGTGTGGAAAGTGTAAGAGGTGTTATAAAATCTTTAGACGCAGGAGTCATAATAACTTTGACTTCTGCGCCTAATTTTATAAATAAACGAACTAAACTAGCCGTTTTGTATGCAGCAATTCCAGCAGTAATTCCTAACAGAATTTTTTTACCACTTAAAACAGACATTATTCTGCTTCTGGAGTTCTAAAATATACTTTACCATTTAGCCATTCTTCCATAGCCATAGCTGTTGGCTTTGGTAATCTTTCGTAAAACTTAGAAACTTCTATTTGTTCTTTATTTTCGAAAACTTCCTCTAAACTATCATTATAAGTTGCAAACTCTTCTAACTTATCAACCAATTCTTTCTTTAAATCTCCGTTGATTTGGTTTGCTCTTTTAGCAATAATAGAAATAGCTTCATAAATATTTCCTGTAGCAGCTTCTACTTCATTCTTATTATAAGTAATAGTACTTAAAGGTGCCTTTGTGTCTTTATAATCCATAATTAATTATTATTTCTTTTTTGATTTTTTAACTTTAGTTTTAGCAGTAGCTTCAACTTGTTTTGCTATTAAGTTATCAATTCTTATTTGCTCTTTATTTAAAGTTGCTAACATTTTGTTTGCATCCTCCATATATTGAGATTCTGGGTAATTTCTTTTTAACTTATCGTATGCTTCAATTGCATCTTTTATACGTTCCGATTTTCTTCTGTCATAACTTTTTAAAACAAAATCATGGGCAGCTTTTAATCGGTAATACAATGCCTCTTCTTTAAACTCAGACCCTAAATAGTCTGCCAATAAATTATCAAAAGCCTGTATTGCAGCTTTATAATTTCTTAAATCGTACTCTGCAGTTCTATAATACGTTTTAGCAATTTCAAAATATTTTTTCTGAAGCTTATACCTTAATTCTTTATATTGTTCATTTGCTTGATCAATTTTATCAGAATCTGGGTACGTATTTATAAAACTTTGAAAAGCATCTAATGCCTTATTTGTATCCGTTGGGTCTAAACTAAATTTAGGAGAAGCCAATTTATAACTATAAGCAGATAAATAAGCTGCTTCTTCTCTCTTTGAACTTTTCGGATAATTTTTTGCAAAACGATCAAAATAATAACCAGAAATACTATAGTTTTTCTCATTAAAATTAGATTGAGCTACCATAAATTGAATACGCTCCATTTGTGGCTTCCCTCTATATGTTGGTGTAATTTTCTCAAACAAACGTAAAGCTTTACTATATTTATTACTTTCGTACAATTTTACAGCCATTTTATACTGCTCTTCTGTAGTACCTTTGTTTAATACTTTTTGATATTCACCACAAGAAATCAATACAAGTGAGAACAACAATAAATACGCTAAATTTTTAATTTTTTGCATCGTGCAAAATTAGTGATTAAATATGGATAATAAAAGAATTTATTTTTCTTCAAATAACTCTTCCCTTTTAGCTCCTAAAATACTAAAACAAGTTCAGTAAATATAAGTTTAGGATAACTGTTTCAATGAAATTATAAATGCTCAGCATTTAAAATAACGTATGAAAATAAAACGCTTTTTTTGACAATAAATTATGTCATAAAATAATGACACAAAAGACGCAAAAAAAGCGATTAGTTGTTACTAAAAGTTTGTTAATATTATTGTTGAGGAGGAACAGCTGCAGTAATTAATTGTTTAATATCATTATCAAACAGATAAAAACCACCTTTATCATCTCCAATTAACTTTATCTTATCTAAGATGTTTCTTGCCAATGCTTCTTCTTCTATTTGTTCAGAAACATACCATTGTAAGAAATTATGAGTAGCATAATCTTTTTCTTGTAAGCAAATATCTACTAAATCATTAATACAATCAGATACATATACTTCATGATTAAATAATTCTTGAAACATTTCTTTAAATTCACCAAATTCTACCGGAGGCGCATCTAAAGCCGATACTTTTGCATGTCCACCACGTTCATTTACAAATTTTACCAACTTTAACATGTGCATTCTTTCTTCGTCTGAATGTGCATACATAAACTGTGCAACACCTTCAAAACCTAAAACTTCTGCCCAAGAAGCCATTGCTAAATATATTTGAGAAGACTGGGCTTCTATTCTTATTTGTTGGTTTAATGCTTTTTCTATAATTGGTGATAACATATTCTCTATTTAAAGTTCGCTACAAAATTAGCAATTTTAGATTGAAGTTCTGCACTTGCTTTTACTAAAGGCAATCGAACTTCATTTTTACAAATTCCTAATTCTTGTAAAACAGTTTTTATTCCGGCCGGATTATTTTCTTCAAAAATATAATCTATCACATCCATCATTTTATAATGAATTGCATAACCGTCTTTATTATTTCCTTGTAAACCATGGTTTATCATGGTAGAAAATTGTTTTGGAAAAGCTTGACCGATAACAGAAATAACTCCAGAACCACCCGCTAAGGCAACTCCTAAAGCCATATCATCATCACCAGAAATAATTAAAAAATTTGCTGGTTTGTCTTTTAATAATGTATAATACTGTTGTTGATTATTACCGGCTTCTTTAATAGCTACGATATTATCAAATTCATTTGCCAAACGTATTGTGGTTGCAGGCTCCATGTTTTTTGCAGTTCTACCAGGAACATTGTATAAAATTATTGGTAAATCTGTAGCTTGTGCTATGGCTTTAAAATGCTGATAAAAACCTTCTTGTGTTGGCTTACTATAATAAGGAGCTACAGAAAGAATACCGTCTAAGCCCGTAAAATCTCTTGTTTGTAACTCTTCTATAACTAAAGTTGTATTATTACCACCAACCCCTAAAACTAAAGGCACCCGTTTATTATTTGTTTTAATAATAATATTGATAATCTCTTGTTTTTCTTCTTTGGTAATAGTTGCACTTTCTGCTGTAGTACCATTGATAACTAAATAATCTGTTCCGTTTTCGATGTTAAAATTCACCAATTTTACAAGTGCATCAAAATCTACACTTAAATCTTCTTTAAAAGGTGTTATCAACGCAACTCCAGTTCCAATAAATTTTTGCATTATTATGTATTTTATAAGCAGTAAAATTACAACTTAAAGCTGAAATTAATTACTAAAAAAACAAATCTTAGCAAGAATACACAACTTTTTTATTAAAGTTTAATTTTTTAGCTTTTTAAGAATCTGAAGGTATTTTTTTAGTTCTAATAAGAATGCTTCTAAATGTTCGGTTTCACCTAAAATCTCTAATTCATACAGTTTAGAGTTTACACCAGAAAAACCCGCTTTAAAAGTAGCTTTAGATGTTAATACTGCATTTTCTAAGTACAAATTAGTTTCATTAAAATAACCAATTAACAAATCAAAAGGTTCCTCTAAAAAGCTATTAAAACTAGGTTGGGTATAGTCTCCTTTCCAATTGATATCTTTTTCTGAAAAATATTTAAAGGAACCTTCATCTAATTTAGAATACTTTTTAAAACTATATATTTTAGTATTTCTAACACCAAGAATGGATTCTATTTTTGCTTGAACATCTATTTTTGAAGCAATACTTTCCGTTGTTAAAATACCTACAGATTGAATTTCTTTTTGAGAAACAGTTCTGCTCTCTGATACTTGTTTGATATTTTTATCAAACTTTTTTCTTAACCTCGCTTCTTTTAACTTCGAAAAATTCATTTTTTATAGTACGTTAACTTGACAAAAATAGAAATTATTGATGCGTAATTTCTAATAAAATAAATTGATTTAATTGTTTTCCATACACCTGAAAATTATCATCAGTAACTAAAAGTAAAGATTGATTTCCATTGGCTAATTCTGGTCCAAAGGTAATACCTTCTATGTTATCTATTATTCCGTCTGTTAAATGATTTTTAACATCTTCAAAATTTAATAATAAGCGTTTTTTAAGCGGAATAAATGCTGAGTTTTTCAATGAATCTATATTTAAAACATTCGTTGTTTCTTTATTAATGACAGCATCAAATATTCTTACAATATTCCCATAAGAACCGTAACCACTTTGATAGGTTCTTTCAATAATAAAAAAGTGATTTTCTTTGTATTCTAAAATAGAAGTAAGTCCGTTTAAATTGATATCGCCTTTTGCTGGTTTGGTAATATGTTCTAATTGATACGCAAACTGTTTTGTTGCTTTTTTTGTTGTTTTATCAAAATATGTAATTCTTACTGGCGATGATGCTTTTGTAAAAGTAGGATCTTCTCCATCTGTATTTAATGGTCCTTCCATTGCTACCCAAAACCCTTTTCCGTCAATACTTTTAGAAGATCCTTCGAACGCAGCATTGTGTTTAATTATTTTAGTGTCCTTAAAACTTTTAGGAAGTACAAAATCGCCTAAAAACATACCATTCATAGCTGTTTTAAAAACGGTAGGGCTTTTACCTTTATTAATATTCCCTTCACCAACAAAATAAACTTCTTCGGTTTCTGCATCTACAAAAATTGATTCTAAATCTAAAGCATTTTCTTTATAATAAGATGTTGTAGTATCGTTTAGTAAAACGATATTTTTAAAATCTACAGACTCTATTTTGTTATTTTTGATATTAATTTCACCTTTTACAAAACGAGGATTCCTAGCATCATCAACCACAAAATAATAGGCTCCGTTTGCATTATCTACACCAGACAAACCGCCAATAATTGAATTTTGAAACGGAATTGAATCTGCCAAAACAAACTCATCTAAAAAATTTAGTTTTATCTTTTTCTCACTTGTACAAGATTGCAAAAGACTACATACAAAAACTATTAAAACAAGGTTTTTCATAATAAATAATTAACTATTTAACACGCTATTACTTTTACCTATCATTGTTTTACAAATTAAATATTGCGCCACAATATAGGTAATCATGATACTAATTCCATACACTTCTCTTGCCTCGTAAAACTTATTAATTGCTAACAAACTATCCGACAATATAAAAAATACAGCTCCTAAAAAGAACCATAAATTTTCTGTACTTTTTTCTTGAAGATAATTCAATAATGTAAGTGTACCAAAAGAACAAATAACAATTCCGTAAACAATAACAGGGAATAACATTGCTCCTAAATGTTCACTTATCAAAAATACGACAGCACCAAAAACAATTATAAACGGAATGGAAGCTGTTATTATTTTAATGAAATTTATTTTTTTCACATAACCTGCCGCTATTTTAATATATAAAATATGTGCCATTAAAAAAGCAACCAACCCGAACATGAAAAATTCTGCTTTTAATAGCAAAAATAAATCTCCCCAAAGAGAAAAAAACAGCGCAGCAACATACCAATAATTTGCTTTATTTACAGAAGTCAAATACACCATAACTAAAGAAATGGCAATAAAAGGTTTTGTAATAAAAGCTAAAGTATCATTAAATAAAAGTCCCGAAAGATGCAATACAACAACTATTAAAAAAAATGCTGATGCCGAAAGTGTTTTGTTATGATTTTTCATCTTTATAATTTTCTTCTGTTATCTTCAGACTGTGTATCTATTAACTTATTATAAGGATCCACGCCTACTTCAACTGGCTTTTTATCAACAATAATTTTAATTTTATTATGAATTTGTGTAATCTTATGTTTCTTTAAATACACTTCTTTTTCTTTCTTTTCGCCATCTACTTCTTCTTCTGTAAAAATACCAATATCAATATAATCTGCCAACGGAACCGATAAAATAGGTTTTTTCATTTTATCTGTTTGATAGGTTAAAGTATCTCCTACTTGTTCTCCGTAATAACGTTTTCCTTTTTCATCATTTCTATACTTAGAAACTTCAAATTCTATTTCCACTTCGTATTTTCCATTTTCTAATTGGGTAGATTTTGCATCTAAAATTCGGTTTCTATATAAAGTAATCGTTTCAAACATATCTTTAATTACATATTGTAAAGAATCTGGTGTTGCTTCCTTTATATAATTCACCATTTCTATAGAAGTTGTGTACGGCGCTTCTTGAAATTTTACTTTTTCTACATACTTTTTTAACGCACCATTTAAGTTTGCTTCTCCTATATAATCACTCAAAGCATAAAAAACCAACGAACCTTTTTGATAATGAATATACCCTTGTCCGTCATTATACATCAAGGCATTTTCTCGTTTTCTCTCCATGGTTCTTTGCATTAAATATCCATCTAAAGCTTCTTTTAAAAAAGTTCTCATTTTATCTTTTCCATGTTGATGTTCTAATACTTTTAAAGACACGTATTCAGACAAACTTTCCGACAACATGGTTGCCCCTAAAACGTCTGCTCCAATTACTTGATGCGCCCACCATTGATGCGCAACTTCATGCACCGTAATTGCAAACGGATAATCTACGCCATCTTCATTTTTATCATCTACATCCGCAATAAAACCAACGCCTTCAGAAAACGGAATTGTATTTGGAAAAGATTGTGCAAAACTTCCGTCTGTTCTAGGAAACTCTACAATTCTTAATTGTTTATGTTGATAAGGACTAAAGTTTTTAGAGTTATAATCTAAAGACGCCTTCATTCCTTTCATCATTCTATCTAAATTGAAATCGTGCGCTTTATGATAATAAATTTCTAAAGAAATACCTTTCCACATTTCTTTTTTCACTTCATACCTAGCAGAATTAAAAGCATAGAAATTCAATATTTTACTATCCATTTTATAATGGAAATATTTACGATCTCCTTCTGTCCATTCTTTTTGCAAATACCCAGGCGCAATGGCTATTTGATCTTTAGATGTTGAAACCGTTGCTTCAAAATCGATCCAATCAGAATCTTTAGAAATATAGGTATCACCTAAAGCGGTTGAATCTGTTGGTGCTGGACGTAAATCATTTTCTGGTAAATCGTATTTTTTACGTGTTTTATTGTCTGTTAATTCACCCTGAGAAGAATATCCTAAAGAAGGAAACATTGAAACATTATTGATAAAAGTTCCGTTTTCTTTTACAGGCGATCTTTTTCTATAATTTGTATTCGCCTTACTTTTTACAGTAAGAGAAAGTTGTAAAGTATCTCCTGGTAAAATTTTATTTTCGAATCGATACATGTTAAAATCCTGAATAGTATCTTCTAAAACTAAGGTATTTGGTCTGTTAAATTTAAAAGTACTCTCTAAAGAATTATGATTTAAAAACAAGGTATCAATTGCTTTGTCCGTTTTATTAACCATGATAAAAGTTGCCGCAGCATCAAACAATCTTTCCTTCGGAAAAATATTTACATCCGTTTTAACGGAAATAATTCTTGGTTGAGCGTAACCTTCATATTTTTTATAGGTTTTTTCCCAACTTACACTTTGTAATTCTGCTTCCTTAGAAGATGTTCTTTTCATTTTGGTTCCTGTTTCTTGATAAATGGAATACCCTAACCCTAAAAACGCAATTAATAATACTCCAAAACTAATAACCGCAAAACCTTTAAAACGACTTATTGCAATGGTAACTCTTTCTGAAAACGAACTCGGAATTCCACGAACCCAGAATAAAAAAGAAACAACCAAGAGTAACAATCCACATAAAATCCAATAAATTTTATACGATAAATAAGGAACTAAAGTTGCTCCATATCCATTCATATCCGAATAATTAAACCCTGGACCCTGGTTATATTTAAGAATAGATTGCTCAATACCTGCCAAAGATAAAAATGGCATTCCAATAGAAATCACTAATAAAACGAATAAACCTAAATACGGATTCCCTATTAAAGTTTGTACAAATATTGATAACAAAGCCCAAATAAATAGGCTGATAAAACTTAAAAAATACAACTCAAAAAAGTAATGGCCAATTTCAAAATTATAATATCCTTTATACATCTGAAAAACCATTCCGGAAACAATAATTACTGCTAATAAAACCAATTGCATTTTTATAAGCGCAATTAATTTAGAGAATAAAAGAGTCCAATTAGGAATTGGAGTGGCATCGACCAAATGATTTATTTTGGCAATTTTGGCTCTATGCACCAACATACCTGCATATAAAAATGTACAAATATTTATAGAAGCAAAGAAAACGCCACTTAGGTTAATCATTTTCCAAGTTACCGGTAATGTTGGTGTTCCAAAAATATCACCAACTTCAGAAAGCATGACAACAATCAGTACCAAACCCACTAAAACAATAGAAATAAAAGCCCAACTTTTAAGAATGTATTTAAAATCGATATTCGATAATTTCCAAGTAGTTTTTAAATTCTGAATAAAAGAATAGTCATAAGAAACCTTAGGTAAAGTAATTTTAGTAATTCCGCTAAAGTTTGTTTTTGTCACTCTTTCTCCTTTTATTTTTCTAAAGGAAATAGAAATAGCATTCTGACTAAATGTAAAAAATTGATACACCAAACCAAAAATTAAGGTTGAGATTGCCAACCATAATAAACGGTTGTACACAATCATTTCTTTTAATGGAATTTGTAATTCATTTTGTTCGGAAGGTGTCCAATATTTTGTGTAATAATTAGACGCAGCAGAACCAAAAGGATCTAAAATCGCAGCCAAAGTTCTGTGTTCTGGATCTGATAGCAAACCTTCTAAAACCCCTTGTCCGAACATTAAAATAATAACCGTAATAAAACCTGCTGCAATATTTCTAGTAAACGCAACTACCGCAAAAACAATGGCACCAAACAATAATACATTTGGTAAAATAAAAACGAAATACGTTTGCAAATATGCTTGGAGGTTAAATGGCCCTACAATATCTGAGTTTGTCCCTGGAAAACGAAATCCAATCATCATTCCCAAGGCAATAGACAATACAATAATAGAAACAATTACAATGGAGCTAAAAAATTTTGCGAACAGATAATTTGCTTTGGTAAAAGGATAGGAATATAAAATGGTATGCATTTCACTTTTGAAATCTCTATACACCGAAACCCCAACAATGGAAGGAAATAAAAAGAATATAAAAATAGTTAATGCGTTAAATAAATTGGAAACTCCTATGGGAGAATTTACAATTCTCGATGATCCTGTTGTAGCTGTAACTGAATCGAAAAAACCAGCTGAAGCAGCTGATAAAAAGAAAGCCAATATTAAAAAAATACCAATATAAATATAAAATGCCGGTTTACTAAACCAGTATTTTAATTCTTGTTTGAAAATAGTTGAAAACATTTTTTTGGATATTTAGATTGATGGATTAATTAGATGTTTAGAAGAATAGGATTTTAGATTTATGGATTAAATTATAGAGTTTCTAACAATCTAATCATCCAAAAGTCTAGAAATCTAAAAATTAAACCAACTGCGGTTCATCTTGTTTTAAAGCAATAAAATACACATCATCTAACTGCGGAGTTGCAGCCACAAAATCATCCGAAGGTTTTTCTGAAGCATGCACTCTAATATTTAACGTATTGTCTTGATTGTAGTTTGATGATAAAATATTGAAATTCTTCTCGTTTTCTTCCAATTCCTCTCTCTCTATAATTTTGGTCCAAATAGTATTTGCTATTTCCGAAGTTGCCTCTTGCGGAGTGGTGTGTTTTAGAATTCTACCTCCGTTTAAAATTGCCATTTCATTACATAACTCTTTTACATCTTCTACAATATGCGTAGAAAAAATAACGGTTGTATTGGTACCAACTTCTCTTAAAACATTTAAAAATCGATGTCTCTCTGCAGGATCTAAACCAGCAGTTGGTTCATCAACAATAATCAATTTTGGGTTGTTTAAAAGCAATTGAGCAATTCCGAAACGTTGTTTCATTCCGCCAGAATATCCTGCAACATGCTTATGCCTTACGTCATATAAATTAGTAATTTCTAAAACTTCTTTTACAATAGCTTTTCTTTCGTCTTTTTTTGAAATCCCTTTTAACGTAGCAAAATAATCTAATAAATCTTGCGCTGACATTTTTGGATACACGCCAAAAGATTGTGGCAAATACCCCAATACTTTTCGCAAAGACATATTGTCTTCTAAAACATTAATATCACCAAAAGTAATTGAACCAGAATCTGGACTTTGTAACGTTGCAATGGTTCTCATTAAAGATGATTTACCTGCTCCATTTGGGCCTAATAAACCAAACATTCCTGTACCTATTTCGATACTTAGATTATCGATTGCTTTTACACCGTTTTTATAAGTCTTGGTTAAATTTTCAATTACTAACTTCATATTGTTGGTTTTAGTGATATTCGTTTGGTGATTAGTGTAAAAGTAAGCACTTTTGTTACACTTTTTTGTGATTATTTTAATGGAATTCCTAAAAATTCGTATTATTTTTACAATTGAAAGTGTAAAATGCTCTAAATACTTTTTCTTTTTCAATTCCATAAAAAGAAAACCTACAAACAGACATTTTAGCTTTAAAAACTTTTCACACTTATAAACATATATATAATGTCAAAAAAATCAATATTAAATAAAGAATCTCTTACATTTTTAGAAAAATATCTAAATAATGCTGCTCCGACTGGTTACGAATGGGAAGGTCAAAAAATTTGGATGGACTACCTAAAACCTTATGTAGACACATTTATTACAGATACGTATGGTTCTGCTGTTGGTGTTATAAACCCAGATGCAAAATACAAAGTAGTAATTGAAGGGCATGCAGATGAAATTTCTTGGTATGTAAATTATATTTCTGATAACGGATTGATTTACGTAATTAGAAACGGAGGATCAGATCATCAAATTGCACCAAGTAAAATGGTAAACATTCATACAAAAAATGGCATTGTAAAAGGTGTTTTTGGTTGGCCAGCAATTCACACTAGAAATAAAGCGAATGAAGAAGCACCAAAACCAGACAATATTTTTATTGATACAGGTTGTGCTACTAAAAAAGAAGTAGAAGCTTTAGGTGTTCATGTTGGTTGTGTAATTACCTATCCAGATACTTTTCATATTTTAAATGGAGATAAATTTGTATGTAGAGCTTTAGACAACAGAATGGGTGGTTTTATGATTGCCGAAGTTGCACGTCTATTAAAAGAAAACAAAAAAGAATTGCCTTTTGGTTTATACATTACCAACGCGGTACAAGAAGAAATTGGTTTACGTGGTGCAGAAATGATTACACAAACCATAAAACCAAATGTTGCGATTGTAACCGACGTTACACACGATACTACTACACCTATGATTGAGCAAAAAACTGCTGGATTCTTAGAGTTAGGTAAAGGTCCGGTTATTGCTTATGCACCAGCTGTACAACAAAAATTACGCGATTTAATTACAGAAACTGCCGAAGCTAAAGAGATTCCTTTTCAACGTTCTGCACTTTCTAGAGCTACAGGAACCGATACAGATGCTTTTGCATATAGTAATGGTGGCGTTGCTTCTGCTTTAATTTCTTTACCGTTAAGATACATGCACACAACTGTAGAAATGGTACACAGAGATGATGTAGAAAATGTGATTAAAATGATTTATGAAACATTATTGAATATTAAAGGTGATGAAACTTTTTCATATTTTGAATAATATATAAAACGCAAAAGCACTAAGTTTTCGCAAAGGTCGCAAAGAATAATAAATACTACTTTGTGACCTTTGCGGTTTCTTTGCGCACTTTGCGGTTAAAAAGATGGACGAACTCATTGATATTTTAACTCCTGAAGGGCAACCTACAGGAAAAACTGCTTTAAAATCTGAAGCACATAAAAACGGTTGGTTTCATGCCACTGTTCATATATGGCTTTTTACTTCGGATGAAAAAATATTGCTACAGAAAAGAGCTTTGACTAAAAAAGTATTTCCTGGTATGTGGGATATTTCTGTTGCAGGACATATTGGCGCAGGAGAAGATGTAATTACTTCTGCAAAAAGAGAAGTTTTTGAAGAAATTGGTTTGGAACTGCAAGAAAGAGACCTCATTAAAATTGGTACAAGAATTCATCAAGTTTCTCATGCAAACGGAATTCAAGATAACGAACATCATCATGTTTTTATTGCAGAATTAAAAGTTCCTTTATCAACTTTAAGCATTCAAAAAGAAGAAGTAGATGCCATCAAATTATTTGATTTATCAACTTTAAAAAACACCGAAAATTTAGAAAATATTTTACTCCCTAGATTTCATGAGTATTATTTTTCGGTTTATAACAAAATTCATCAACAAATACATAAAAGATGAAAAACTCAATTGCAGAACGCGTTTACGATTTTTTAAAAAACTATCCTCCTTTCAATCTATTAACAAGTTCCAAAATACTTGAAATCGCTTCTCAAGTATCCATCATCTATTTAGAAAAAGGAAAAGTTCTTTATCACCAAAATGAAGCCAATCACAAACATTTTTACATCGTAAGAAATGGTGGTATTAGTTTGTATAAAAATCTAGAAGACAAAAAATCTTTAATAGATATATGCGACGGTGGTGATATTTTTGGATTAAGACCTTTAATTAGTAAAGAGAATTATGTTTTAGACGCCGTCGCCAATGAGGAATCTATTGTATACGGTATTCCTATTGAAATTTTTGAAGCAGTATCTCAAAGAAGTTTAAAAATTAATAAATTCTTATTAACTTCATTTGCATCTAAATCTTTTGATCCTTATACCAATGAAGAAAACAACAATGTTTTTACAGATTATATCGTTCAAGATAATTTATCTGACTCCAATTTACAATCTGTCAACTTTACTAAAAAACCTTTAAAATGCACCATTAAGTCTACTGTTAAAGAAGCGGCGACAAAAATGAGCAATCAAAAAATTAGTTGTATTATAGTGATTGATGACAACTGCTTACCAATTGGAATTATTACCAATAGCGATTTTAAAAATAAAATTGCAACAGGTCTTTTTTCTATTAATGATTCTGTTGAAGATATCATGTCTTTTCCGGTAATTACACAATCTAAAAACTTAACTGTTTTAGACGCTCAACTACAAATGATAAAACATAAAGTAGGGCATTTATGTATTACTGAAGACGGAACAAGTAATTCTAAATTAATTGGAATTTTAACAAACCATGATGTTTTAGCTTCTTTAGGAAATAACCCTACAGTAATTTTAAAGGAAATTAAACGCGCTAAAAAAACTAGAGAAATTAGAGAAATTAGAATCAAAGCCAATCAGCTTTTAAAATCTTATTTAGAACAAAACATTCCATTATCTCATATTTCTAAAATAATTTCTGAAATAAATGATGGTGTAGCCATACGAGTTATTGAGCTTTCTTTAAAAAAGATGGAAACTCCTCCACCTGTTAAATTTACATGGTTGGCATTAGGTAGTCAGGGAAGAAAAGAACAACTTTTATATACAGACCAAGACAATGCAATTATTTTTGATGAAGTAACTGAAGATAAATACGCAGAAACAAAAGCCTATTTTCTAAAATTATCTGGTCATATTACCAAATCATTACATAAAATCGGTTACGAATATTGCCCTGCAGAAATGATGGCAAGCAACCCAAAATGGTGTCTATCTTTAACAGAATGGAAAAATCAATTTAACGATTGGATTATTAATGTTGATGAAAAAGCCATTTTATTATCGTCTATTTTCTTCGATTTTAATGCTATTTATGGTGATGTTAGCATGGCAAAAGAATTAACTAAAAGTATTTTTGCTACACTTAATGAAAGAAGTCATTTATTTACACTTTTAGGAAAAGAAGCTATCGCAAGTCCCTCTCCATTAGGATTTTTCAAACAGTTTTTAGTAGAAAATAACGGAGACCATAAAGACTCTTTTAACATAAAAACAAGAGCTTTAATGCCGTTAATTAATGCTGCAAGACTTTTAACGTTGTCTAACAACGTGTTCGAAATAAATAATACAGCACAACGTTTTGAAAAATTAGCAGAAATAGAGCCTCAAAATAAAGAACTATATCAATCTTGTTCTTATGCTTTTAAAGCATTATTAAAATTTAAAACTAAACAAGGTATTTTACACAATGATTCTGGAAAATTTATAAAATTAGAGTCCTTAACAAAAGAAGAAAAGTTAAAATTAAAAAGGTGTTTTAAACCAATTAGAGAAATTCAAGAAGTACTTACTATTAGATTTAACCTCGGTAATATTAGATAATTATGAATTTTAGTTGGTTTAATAAAAAAGAGCAAAATAAGCTTCCCGATTACTTTTTAGAGTACGAAGAAAGTCTTTCAAATACACCGAAACTAAGTATCTCCGAAACTAGATTTGTTGTTTTCGATACTGAAACTACAGGTTTTAATAGAATGAAAGATCGAGTTTTATCAATTGGAGCCGTTTCCTTAATAAATAACACTTTAAATGTAAACGATAGTTTTGAAGTATATTTAAAACAAGAATTTTTTAATCCAGAAACAGTACATATTCATGGAATTTTAAAAGAAGGACGTATTACTAAAATAACAGAATTAGAAGCGCTAAAAAGTTTTTTAAAATACATTGGTAATGCTGTTTTAGTAGGGCATCATATTAATTTTGACATGATGATGATGAACCAAATTTTAGAAAGAAATCATTTACCCAATATTCAAAACAAAACTTTAGACACGGAGCATTTATACAGAAAATCTAAACATGCTGTTTATCAAAACACACTCCAAAAAGAACGTTTTACTTTAGACACCTTGTGCGACGAATTAAACGTTTCTAAAAGCGATCGTCATACTGCAAGTGGAGATGCTTTTATTACTGCAATAGTATTTTTAAAAATAATGGCACGTTTAAATAAAAACGACAATTTAACACTTAAAGATTTATTTTCAATTTAATATTTTTTTTTAAGAAAAACCTTAAAGTATTGGTTCCTTCAAAAAATCAATTTTAACATTAAAATAATCCTATGAAAGAAATGTGGAATGAAAGATATGCAGATAAAGAATATGCATATGGAATAAAACCCAATGAATTTTTAAAAGAGACTTTAGATACCTATAATTTAAAAGGCAAAATTTTATTTCCTGCAGAAGGAGAAGGTAGAAACGCCGTATATGCTGCAAAAAAAGGCTTAGAAATTTTTGCTTTTGATATTAGTATAGAAGGAAAAAACAAAGCCTTGAAACTTGCTGAAAAAGAAAATGTAAAAATTAATTATGAAGTAGGCGATTTTTTTAGTCTGAATTTATTGAATGAAAAATTTGATATTGCTTCTTTAATTTTCGCCCACTTTCCTCCTAATATATTATCGGAGTATCACTCCAAAATAGCAGCATTGATAAAACCCAACGGAATTATAATCCTCGAAGGGTTTAGTAAAAATCATTTTGAATTACAAAAAGAAAACCCAAATGCTGGAGGTCCAAAAAACATTGATTTTTTATTTTCTATAGATATGATCAAAAACGATTTTCCTAATTTTAAAATTATCTTATTAGAAGAAAAAGAAATAGAACTCGAAGAAGGTCTATTTCATAAAGCAAAAAGTAACGTTATACGTTTTATTGGAAGAAAAACTAATATTCCAAACCTATAATACTTCTAACTTTATCTAGCGTAGCTATTATGTTTTTAGAGAAATCGAAAGTCATTACATCACTTTCTTTTTTGTTTGCTCTTAACAGATTATTAAAGTGTTCTGTTTCAAAATTATAACCAATGGTTTTGTACTTAAAATCGATGGTTTCATCTTTGCCGTTTTCTGTAATTGTTACAGTTGTAGGCATATGAAACATGGTGTTTATTTTTATAATCCCTCTTTCACAAGTAAAAATTGCTTCTGTAGCAGCATCTTCTAACAATGTACTTTTTAAAACAGCTTTCGTGTCATTATAAGCAAACGTCATATTACATGCAGAGTCTGCTCCGTTATCAAAAAAAGTAGCATCTGCCTCTATAGTATTTGGAATCCCTAAAGTTGATAATGCCGCAAAAATTGGATAAATACCAATATCTAACAAACTACCTCCTCCTACTTCTTTTTTAAATAATCTACTCTCATTATCAAATGCTCTATAAAAACCAAAATCTGCTTCTAGTTTTAATACCTTTCCAAATTTCTCGTTTTTAAGACTTTCTAAAACATAGGTATAATGTGGTAAAAAATAAGTCCATAACGCTTCCATTAATAACACATTATTTTCTTTTGCAACCGCAATCATTTCTTCTACCTCTTGTAAATTCATTGCAAAAGGTTTCTCGCATAAAACCGCTTTTTTATGTTGCAAACAAAGTATCGCATGCTCTTTATGAAAACTGTGTGGAGTTGCAATATAAACCGCATCTACCTCAGCATCATTCGCTAAATCTGAATAAGAAGCATAGGCTTTTTTTGAGTTGTATTTTAGTGCAAATTTATCAGCATTTTCTTGACTTCTAGATGCCACAGCAACTAATTCTGCATTTTCTACAGTGGCTAAATCTTTAGCAAATTTTTGAGCAATATTACCTAGACCAATAATTCCCCATTTAATCGTTTTCTTTTCCATAACACATTAAATTTCTATTGTTTTTAAATCATCTGTATGATTGTCTTTAGAAGGCATAAATGTTTGAATAATAATTGCAATTCCCATTACTAACGCACACCCTAATAAATTCAACCATAAATACGGCAACCAATCAAGTAAAAATACAGTAATAATTAAAGCTTGCGTAATTAATGCTGCTACAAAAACAGCATTTCCTGTAACATATTTAACAAAAAACGCCAATAAGAAAATACCCAAGACATTTCCGTAGAAAATAGACCCAATAATATTAACTAACTGAATTAAATTATCGAATAAATTAGCTACACAAGCTACCGAAATGGCAATAATTCCCCAAGCCAACGTAAACCATTTAGAAGCCTTTACATAATGCTCTTCGCTCTTATCTTCTCTTACGTTTCGCTTGTATAAATCTATAGCAGTTGTACTTGCCAAGGCGTTTAATTCAGACGCTGTAGAAGACATCGCTGCAGATAAAATTACAGCTAATAAAAGTCCGATTAATCCTCTTGGTAAATTGTTTAGAATAAAATGAATAAACACATAATCTTTATCATTCGATTCTATTTTTTTAATCGACTTCTCATCAACTTTTTTAATAATTTCTTTAGCCGATTCTTTTAGCTCTAAATCTCTTGAATTTAATTCTTGAATTCTTTGTTTTTCTTCCACTTGAAATCCATCAGAAAACAACAGCCTTTTATCATTTTCTATAATGGCATGCTCTGCTTCTAATTTTTGATATTCTGCTAAATATTCAGAATTTTGAACTGCATCATTTGCCGTGGGATTAAAATTTAAAGGAGATGCATTAAATTGATAAAAAACAAAAACCATTACCCCAATTAACAGAATAAAAAACTGCATAGGCACCTTTAACAATCCGTTAAAAATTAAACCCAACTGACTCTCTCTAACCGATTTCCCCGACAGATAACGCTGCACCTGACTTTGGTCTGTTCCAAAATAAGACAACATTAAAAATGTTCCTCCTAAAATCCCTGTCCAAACCGTGTACCTATTGCTTAAATCGAAAGAAAAATCTAATACCTGCATTTTATCACTTGCTCCAGCTATTTCTAATGCATTGGTAAAGGTAATATTTTCCGGAAGCTGACTCATAATCATAAAAAATGCAATTAGCATTCCAATAAAAATGATAATCATTTGTTGTTTTTGCGTTACGTTTACCGCTTTTGTACCTCCAGAAACCGTGTAAATAATCACTAAAAAACCAATGATAATATTCAGCGTCAATAAATCCCAATCTAACACAGCACTTAAAATAATTGCTGGTGCAAAAATGGTAATTCCCGCTGCCAAACCACGCTGAACTAAAAATAAAATTGCCGCTAAACTTCTCGTTTTTAAATCGAATCTTCCCTCTAAAAACTCGTAGGCTGTATAGACTTTTAATTTATGATAAATGGGTATAAAAACCACGCAAATAATAATCATTGCAATTGGCAAACCGAAGTAAAATTGTACAAACCCCATTCCGCTATGAAACGCTTGTCCTGGTGTAGATAAAAACGTAATTGCACTGGCTTGTGTAGCCATAACAGATAGTCCAATCGTCCACCATTTAGAATCGCTTCCTCCTTTTATATAATCGGTTACATTATCATTTTTTCGGGTAACATACGTGCCGTAAGCCACAATAAAAATCAAAGTTACAGACAGAATAATCCAATCTATTGCATGTAATTTACTTTCAATTTCCATAGACTAAACCGTAAAATAATTTGTAATAAAATAAAACGCAATAATGTAAATTACATTGGCAATTAAAACCATTGAATATTCTTTTTTCCAAGTATATTTTCGCTCTTTCATTTTATCTTATTTTTTAAAAGCTATTTCCTGCTTTCCACTATATCTTTTTTTCGTTCCTCAAAAAAGGATAAATCCTGTCTTGAGCGAAGTCGAAAGGTTTCAATCAGGGCTAAACCTATTTGCTTTCTTTTTAACTTCACTATATTATTATTCCAACTTTAAACCTGAAACCTAAAATTTTAAAACTATTCTACTAAGTTTTTCTCTACAGACAGCATATTTGCAAATAATTTATACGCACCAGAAACACCTGCAGGTAACTCTCTAAAGAAACTTAAACCTGTATATATATAATTTCCTTTTCCATACTTTGCAATCAGTAAACTACCCAATTTCATGTTTTCTCCTTTATCATGCATAGATAAAACAGGCACGTAAGCTTCATCCCAAATATTAGGGAAATACAAACCACGTTCTTGTACCCAACCATTAAAATCTTCGTTTGTAATTTTATTAGGAAAATTCATTAAAGGGTTGTCTTCTGCTAAAATTAAAACGGCTGCAGCCTCATCTGTTACTCTATCCCTAGACAATTTTAAAGGATAAGGAGCGGCAACATCTACATTTCTATCCGTATTATATTGCACAATCATGTTTCCTCCTTGTTTTACATACGCTAACAAGTATTTTTGTTTAAACTTTAACTCATCAACTACATTGTAAGCTCTAATACCCACAACAATAGCATCATATTTTAATAAGTTTTTATCATTAATTTCTAACGGATTTATATTCTCTACCGTATACCCAATCTGACGTAAACTTTCTGGAACAACATCTCCTGCTCCTTTTATATACCCAATCTTATTATTTGTTGTTTTAATATTTAAACGAACCACTTTTGCTTCAGAATTTAATAAAACAGATTGTTTGGGAATATGGCTATAATTAATTTCCACCAATTCTTTGGTATACGTTTTCCCTTCTAACAATGCTACAACTTGTAATTTCCCTTCAGATTGCTCTTTTGGAGGTGTTACCATAAAAGAAACGGTTTGCTTATCTTTTTTCTGAGCAATATCAAAAGAAATATCTTTAGGCGTAACACTCCAGTTTTCTGGAACTTTTAAACTCACTTTTCCGTTTACATAATTTGCTCCTGCTCTTACTTCCACATCAATTTTTTTAGAAATACTATCAGAAAAAATAAGCACCTTATCCTTTAGCTTAGTAGTTACCTTCGGTAAAATTTCAAAAGGTTCGTAAACTTCTCCTTTATCTCTTTCTGCATATCGCATAACAACATTCTTAGTAATTGTTATTGGCAAATAATTTACAACCAAATTAAAAGCTACTTTAACCACTCTTGGTGTTTCTGGTTTCCCTATCAATTCTTGATTATCTACTTTATACATTCCTAAAGAAGGTTCTTTTCTTAACCAATAAGGATCTGTAAATTCATCCGTTTTTAGTAAAATATTTTCTTTAAAATTTAGTTTCTTATTCTGCTCTAATTCAAAGCCTTTGTATATTGTATTTTCATCCAACGTAGTTGTAATAGAAGTCAATATCATTGGATAACTACTTCTGTTTACTACTTCAAAATTTACATCAATTTTAGAATTTGGTGTTCCAAAAGAACTAACTGCCGAAGCTTCTAAATACAAGCCTACACACGCTTCTATAATTTCTTTAATTTGCTTTTCTTTAATTGCTCGCCAATGCGTATCTTCTAATTTCTCTATTAAACTATAGGCATTCATTAATTGAGGTAAATGCTTAGACGGGTTTACAAAATCGAAATTATTTTCTACATCATATAAAATATCACCAATTTCACCTCCATTTTCAAGACGGTTCCAAGTAGTATTTATTCCAGAGAAAATATCATTTTTATCTTTTGGAGCTTCTCCTTTTAAAAACTCTACGTATTCATTTTCACTTCCTCGGGTAGTTAATCTACCAAAACCCTGACATAAATGCTGGCTGCTTGCTATAGAAGCCAACTCATTATTAGAAACTCCTTTTAACGGATAATATACACCAACATCAAACGATGTTAATTTTCCTTTGGTAGCAGCATCAAAATCTTCTTGCGTTTTATAAAACCACGAAGATGTGTTAAAAAACAAACGTTTTGGTTGCCACGTTTTAGTATATTTTAATTGATCTGTATATTTTGTAGAATCTCCAACCATATCAAAAGCTTCCACACTTAACATAGCAGAACTTGTATGATGCCCATGTGTTGTACCTGGTGTTCTATGATCGAATCTATTGATAATTACATCTGGCTTAAAGTTTCTAATTGCCCAAACAACATCACTTAAAACTTCTTCCTTATTCCAAATTTTTAAGGTTTCATCTGGATCTTTAGAATACCCAAAATCATTGGCTCTTGTAAATAGTTGCTCTCCACCATCTACCCTTCTTGCTGCCAATAATTCTTGGGTTCTAATAACCCCAAGTAATTCTCTAATTTCCGGACCAATTAAATTCTGCCCTCCATCTCCTCTTGTTAAAGATAAATATCCTGTTCTAGCTTTTACATTATTTGCTAAATAGGCAATTAAACGCGTATTTTCATCATCTGGATGTGCCGCAATATATAAAGCAGTTCCTAAGAAATTAAGTTTCTGAATTTTTTCGAAAATCTGATTCGAGGTTAATTTTTGTGGTTTTTGAGCGAACACTGACACTGAAATCAGTAAAAATGCGAGTGTAGAAAGTAAAAATTTCTTCATATGTATAAATTGGTCAATTCTTGTCAGATCTAGCGCAGTTGAGACTTAATAGAAACCTCTCAATTGCGTTCGAAGTGACACTCTTAAAAAAATCTGAGATTATCAATAAAAACAAATGTAGTTTTTTATCAATCAAAATAAAGTTTGTTAACATAATTATAACGTTTCTAAATCCTCAAAATAAATGCTCATAACCTGTTAATAAATTAATTTTTAAAGTCACTTAATAAAGTTATATTTGTAAAACAAATTAAGAAAATACATTACATGAAATTTATTGTATCGAGTTCGCAATTATTAAAACAATTACAAGTTTTAGGCGGCGTTATAAATAGTAACAATACCTTACCAATTTTAGATAACTTTTTGTTTGAATTAGCTGAGAATGAATTAAAGGTTTCTGCATCAGATTTAGAAACAACTATGAGTTCTGTGGTTGAAGTAGAAAGTGAAAGTTCTGGATCTATTGCTGTATCTGCCCGTTTATTATTAGATACTCTAAAAACGTTTCCAAACCAACCTTTAACGTTTAAAACGGAAGGTGACAATGCAATTGAAATTAGTTCTGATCAGGGTAAATATGACATGGCTTATTTTGGTGGAGATGAATTTCCTAAAGCGGTTACTTTGGCATCACCAAGTACAACAGTTGTGCCTGCTAGCATTTTAGGAACTGCAATTTCTAAAACAATATTTGCAGCAGGAAATGATGATTTACGCCCAGTAATGAGTGGAGTATTTTTTCAATTTAGTTCACAAAGTTTAACTTTTGTTGCTACAGATGCACATAAATTAGTTAAATATACAAGAACAGATGTTACTGCAGATCAAACTGCAGAATTTATTATGCCAAAAAAACCTTTAAACTTATTAAAAGGAATTTTAGGTGGTTCTGATAGCGATGTTACTATTGAATATAATGATGCAAATGCAAAGTTTACGTTTGATAATATTGTTTTAGTGTGTCGTTTAATTGATGGAAAATATCCTAATTACGAAGCGGTTATCCCTAAAGAGAATCCTAATAAATTAACAGTTGATAGAGCTTCTTTCTTAAACTCTGTAAGACGTGTTTCTATTTTCTCTAGCAAAACAACACACCAGATTCGTTTAAAAATGGCGGGTACAGAATTAAATATCTCTGCAGAAGATTTAGATTTTTCTAACAAAGCAGACGAACGTTTAAGCTGCGATTACCAAGGAGACGATATGCAGATTGGCTTTAACTCTCGTTTTTTAAGTGAAATGTTAAACAACTTAAGTTCTAACGACGTTTTAATAGAAATGTCTTTACCAAACAGAGCAGGAATTTTAACTCCTATTGATGGTACAGACGAAGGTGAACAAGTTACCATGTTGGTAATGCCTGTAATGTTGAATAGTTAAATTCGGATTATTATAATCTTAAATTTATAGATATTTTAAAAAACCACAATTGAATTTAATTCAGTTGTGGTTTTTTTATGCTTTGTAAATTTTTTCTTTACATTTACCTTTATGAATTTCCTAGCCCATTTATACCTATCACAAAACGACACCAATATTATGATTGGTAATTTTATTGCAGACCATATTAGAGGTAATAATTACGAAGGTTTTTCTAAAGAAATTCAGCAAGGAATTTTCTTACACAGAGAAATAGACACTTTTACAGATGCTCATAAAATTGTACGGAAAAGCAAAAGACGTTTACATAAAAGGTACAGACATTATGATGGTGTAATTATCGATATTTTTTATGATTATTTCTTAGCGAAAAATTGGGCTGATTATTCAGACGTTTCTTTGGATGTGTATACCAAAAGCGTTTATAAATTATTTAGCAAAATTTCAGACGATTTACCTGTAAAGTCTCAAAACTTTATTAAGTATATGATTGAATATAATATTTTATTCAATTATCAATATAAAGACGGAATTGCAAAGGTTTTAAACGGAATGAATACCAGAACAAAAGGAAAATCTCAAATGAATCTAGCCATCGAAGACTTACGCCTTTTAGAAGATGAACTCCAAGAAGATTTTACCTTATTTTTTAAAGACTTAATTGAGCACACAAATAAAAAATTCAAAGAATTAACCGACATTCAATATAAAAATAAATAGAAATAATTTTTCTATTGACATATCATTTATTTAAGAATTAAAACAACTAACTATATGAAAAACGCACTGTTATTATTTACATTTTCATTATTGTTAATCAACTGTAAAACAGCACCTAAAAAAGAAAAAAACTCTACAGGTTTAATATCTCAAAAAGCAATGATTGTATCTGCAAGAGTTGAAGCCTCTAAAATTGGTATTGAAATTCTTAAAAAAGGTGGTAATGCTTTTGACGCAATGGCTGCAACAGATTTAGCTTTAGCGGTTGCTTATCCCTTTGCAGGAAACCTTGGTGGTGGAGGTTTTATGGTCTACCGAAAAGCTGATGGAGAAATTGGTGCTTTAGATTATAGAGAAAAAGCTCCATTAGCTGCCAGCAAAGACATGTATTTAGATAATGAAGGTAATGTTGTTGCAGGAAAAAGTACTTTAGGTGCATTGGCAGTAGGAGTTCCTGGTACGCTTGCAGGAATTTTTGCAGCTCATAAAAAATTTGGGACTCTGCCTATGTCCGAAATTCTAAAACCCGTAATTGTCTTAGCCAAACGAGGTGTTGTTGTAACTAAAAAACAAGAAGACAGAATTAAAAACTATCAACCTTTATTTTTAAAAGCAAATAAAGACTCCATTCCTTTAAGTAAAAACTGGAAAGAAAATGACACCATTAAATATCCTGCTTTAGCAGAAACCTTAATCAGAATTCAACAAAACGGATTGGATGAATTTTACAAAGGGGAAACTGCAAAAAAAATAGTGAGTTTTATTCAAGCAAATGGAGGAATCATCACTTTAGAAGATTTAGCAAATTATGAAGCGAAATGGAGAACTCCCGTTACTTTTAAATATGATGATTTAAAAGTAATTTCAATGTCTCCCCCTTCTAGCGGAGGTGTTGCTTTAGCACAAATAATGAAAGCTATTGAGCCTTTTGACTTAGGTAAATACGGACACAATACAACCAAATCTATTCAAGTAATTACAGAAGCAGAAAGACGCGCTTATGCAGATAGAAGTTTCTTTTTAGGTGATCCTGATTTTGTTACCGTACCACAACAAAAATTAATTTCTAAAGAATATGCTAAAGAAAGAATGGCAGATTTTTCTTTTGAAAAAGCTACAAAATCTGCCGATGTTTCTCATGGAAATATAGAAATTATAGAAAGTGATGAAACAACTCATTATTCTATTATAGACCAGTTTGGAAATGCCGTTTCTGTTACCACAACCTTAAATGGTGCTTATGGTTCTAAATTATATTCACCTGAATTAGGTTTCTTTTTCAATAATGAAATGGACGATTTTAGCAGCAAACCTGGTGTGCCAAATATGTTTGGTTTAATTGGTGCAAAAGCCAATGAAATTCATCCAGAGAAAAGAATGTTAAGTTCTATGACCCCCACAATTGTAGAAAAAGAAGGTAAACTTTTTATGGTGGTAGGAACTCCAGGAGGATCTACAATTATTACCTCCGTTTTACAAACAATTTTAAATGTGCATGAATATAAAATGGGCATGCAAGAAGCTGTAAATGCAGCAAGATTTCATCATCAATGGTTGCCAGATGTTATTAAAATGGAACCAAATAGTTTTGATAAAGAAGTGATATCAGATTTAAAAGAACTTGGGTACCCAATTGATGAAACTACTTCTAGAATTATAGGAAAAGTTTCTGCTATTTTGGTGTTACCGGATACTAGTTTAGAAGGTGGAGCAGATAAACGTGGAGACGATACTGCTGTTGGATTTTAGTTAGCAGTTAGCAGTTAGCAGTTAGCAGTTAGCAGTTAGCAGTTAGCAGTTAGCAAAAATAAAATATTGAATTAAAGAAACTTAATAAAATGCAATTATCTGAAACCCATATTGTAGAAAAACTTGAAAAACCAATTCGTTTTCAAGAATATGGTGTTGGAATTTTCAAATCCATTCCAACAAAGTCTGGCATTAAAAAAGCCATAAAAAAAGAACTTGTTTTTATTGATGGAAGTTTAGCTACCACATCCAAATACATTTCCGGTGGAGAAAAAATAGAACTTTTTGAATCTAAAAATTCATCCACCTTTGAAAGATTAGAACTTGATATTGAAGTATTGTTTGAAGATGATCATTTAGCCATTATATACAAACCTGCAGGTATTTTAGTCAGTGGAAACAAATTTGTAACGATTGCAAATGGTTTAACCCAAAACCTTAAAAAAAGTACTTTAGCTGATGCAGTAAAACCACAACCAATCCACAGATTAGATTATCCTACAAGCGGACTTTTATTAATCGGAAAAACGAGCACTGCTATTACAGTATTAGGAAAGTTGTTTAAAGATAAAGAAATTCAGAAAACCTATTTTGCAATTACTATTGGTAAAATGAATGCTTCTGGAATTATTGATCTTTCTATTGATGAAAAAAAATCTCAAACAGAATATGAAGTTTTAGAATCTGTCCTTTCAGAACGATTTGGATTTTTAAACTTGGTAAAACTACAACCAAAAACAGGTAGAAAACATCAATTAAGAAAACATTTACTAGCTATTGAAAATCCTATTTTAGGTGATAAAGAATATTTTATAGAAAATAAAATTCTAAACGGAAAAGGCTTGTATTTACACGCTGCTAATTTAGAGTTTATTCATCCGTTTACAAAAGAATCTATTTTAATTACAAAAGAACTCCCTAAAAAATTTATAAAGATTTTTTCTGATTTTTAACTTTTATTTGCTTCCTTTTTTACTGAGAATCCATATTTAATTATATAAAGCCAACAAATAGTTTCTTCATTTTAAAAATATTAATTTAGCAACCTCTTATAAATTATAATACATGAAGAAGTTTTTTAAATTTATCGGAATTATAATAGTACTTATAATTGCAACCATAGCTATTTATTATTTGACGAACAACGAATCTTTACCCAAAGGAACACAAGGAAAGGAAGCAGATGAATTGGCTATTAAAATGTTGAGTTCCCTAAACATTGATGCATATAATAATACCGAAATTATAAAATGGAGTTTTAGGAATGAACATCATTACACTTGGCATAAGCAAGAAAACATAGTTCATATTTCTTGGGCACAATACAAGGTAACTTTACATACGAAAGACCCAGAAAAATCGGAAGTATATATTGATGGAAATCTTACAGGAAACAAAGAATTAATAACACAAGCACAAGATTTTTTTAACAACGATTCTTTTTGGTTGGTTGCTCCGTATAAAGTTTTTGATCCAGGAACAGAAAGACGCCTTGTAAAATATAATGGCAAAGATGCTCTATTAATTACGTACACCTCAGGCGGATCAACTCCTGGAGATTCTTATTTATGGATTTTGGACGATAATTACTTACCTAGATCTTTTAAAATGTGGGTTTCAATAATTCCTATGGGCGGCGTTTCTGCAACTTGGTCTGATTTAAAAAACACAGAGTCTGGTATAAAATTACCCAAATCACATACCTTTTCTTTATTCGGCTTACAATTAGATATGGGAAATGTGAAAGCATACAATGAAAAAGCAAACGAATTAGCCAATAAAATTTTAAAAGCAATAAAACATGAAGCTTATAAAAAAACACGATTTATAGAATGGAGTTTTGCTGGTAAAAGACATTTTAAATGGGATAAAGAAAAACATGTTGTAGCCGTTTCTTGGGATACTATTCGTGTAAATTTATTTCCTAGAAACAGAGAAAAAAGTACGATTTTCTTCAATAATAAAAAACAAGAAATTGCAGATACTACCATTGTAAAAAAAGTTTGGGACATTTTTAATAATGATTCTTTTTGGTTGGTTGCTCCTCATAAACTTTTTGAAAACGGAATTATAAGAAGTATTTATAAAGAAGAGAACAAAGATGCTTTATTAGTAAAATACACAACTGGCGGCTCTACGCCTGGAGATTCATATCTTTGGCTTTTAGATTCTAATGATGTTCCTAAAAGTTATAAAATGTTTGTACCAAGTAAAAAAATGAACGGAACTCCCGCTACTTGGCAAGATTGGACAACCACAGAAAGTGGAACTTTATTACCAACAAATCATGTATTTGGTAATGGAAAAATTTTAAGCATGGGAACCGTAAAAGGATATAACTAATGAATTCGAAAATAATAGCAAACGGAATTTTAAGAGCCTTGAGTATTCTATTAGGAATTTTCCTTCTAGGCTATTTTTTATATACAATTCAATCTGTAATAGTTTATATTATTATTGCAGGAATTTTATCATTAATTGCAAGACCCATCATTCTTTTTCTTAGAAAAAGATTAAAGTTTCCGAACACAATGGCAGTTGTATTTACAATGGTTTTAATGTTAGGACTTTTAACAGGTTTAATTCTAATGTTTATCCCCTTAGTGGCTGAGCAAGGTAAAAGTTTATCATTATTAGAAGTCGATAAATTACAAGCAAATATTCAAGAAATATTTAACCAAATAACCTCTTATTTTTCATCGAAAGGAATTGATGTTTTAAACGAATTAAAAAATCTAAATTTTGTTTCTCAATTTAAAGAAATTCCTGATTTTTTAAATGCTATTTTGGCTGCTGTAGGTACTTTAAGTGTTGGCCTATTTTCAGTATTATTTATCTCTTTCTTTTTTATGAAAGACAAATTATTACTAAAAAAAGCGGTGATGACAATAATTCCTAAAGGAAATGAAGGTCGATTCTCTAAATCTTTGGAAACCATTAACGATTTACTATCAAGATATTTTATAGGATTACTTTTTCAGATTACGATTCTATTTGTTTTATACACCATTATTTTGTTAATTTTCGGCATAGACAATGCAGTAGTTATAGCCTTTTTATGTGCCTTATTAAACTTAATTCCTTATGTGGGACCTTTAATAGGTGCTGTTATTATGTTTGTTTTATCGATGACTAGTAATATTGGTCAAGATTTTCAAACAGAAATTTTACCCACAACTATGTACGTAATGATTGGTTATTTTATCGCTCAATTAATTGATAATTTTGGGAGTCAGCCTATTATATTTTCAAAAACCACCAAATCGCATCCTTTAGAAATCTTTTTAATTATTATTATCGGTGGGTTACTTTTTGGAATTGTGGGCATGATTACTGCAGTACCAATGTACACCGCCTTAAAAGTGATTTTAAAAGAGTTTTTGTCTGATAATAAAATAGTAAAATCGATTACAAAAGATATTTAAATTGTCCTTAAATTTAGCAATATTACATCCAGAAGTTCAGCAATTTATTACTGATCATTTAAAATCGAACATTACAAAACTGATTTTAAAAGGAAGTCCTTTTACGGATATCTCTATTCAAGAATTGGCGAATCAAATTGTTGCAAAACAAAAATCTGAACAGAAACTTTCTACCTGGTTTCAGACAAAAAACATTTATTATCCACCTAAAATAAGCATCGAACAAACATCATCAGAAATTACAGCAAAATACAAATGTAATTTAGTTTCTGGTAACTCTATTATAGATATTACAGGTGGTTTTGGTGTAGATTGTTTTTACTTTTCTAAACAATTTAAAGAAGTTACGCACTGCGAAATTAATAATCATTTATCTGCAATTGTTAAGCACAATTATCAGCAATTAAAAAAAGAAAACATTACTACTTTTTCTGGTGATGGAATTGAATTCCTTAAAAATGACACCGCTAATTTCGATTGTATTTACATAGATCCATCAAGAAGAGATGATGTAAAAGGAAAAGTTTTTTTACTGAAAGATTGTTTACCTAATGTTCCAGAAAATATCGACTTTTTGTTTTCTAAAACAAATCAAATTCTCCTTAAAAACTCTCCCATTTTAGATATTACTAGCACTATAAATGAATTAAAATATGTAAAAGAAATTCATATTATTGCAGTAAATAATGAAGTAAAAGAATTACTATTTTTATTAGAAAAAGAGTATGATCAACCTATAAAAATTAAAACTGTTAATATTGGTAAAAAAGAACTGCAAACCTTTAACTTTAATTTTAAAGAGGAACTAACTTCAGAATATTCTAAACCGCTTACTTATTTATATGAACCAAATGCTGCCATTTTAAAATCTGGTGGTTTTCATGAAATTTCACAACAATTAAAAGTATTTAAATTACATCAACACTCACATTTATATACCTCAGATCAAATTATCAATTTTCCTGGACGGGTTTTTAAAATAGAAAAAGTAGTAAATTATGATAAGAAAAAACTAAAGAAATTAGTACCTGAAAACAAAGCCAATATTACAACTAGAAATTTCCCAAAAACAGTAGCTCAAATTAGAAAAGAAACAAAACTTAAAGACGGTGGCAATTTATATCTATTCCTTACTACACTTAATATAAATGAGTATGCTGTTCTTATTTGCAAAAAAACACAACTTAATTAGCTAAATGTTAATAAATTAAATTTTATTTTCAATATTACAATCAGTTTTTTATTAAATTTACCTACACTTTAAGTGTTCCTTGATTAGGGGCTTGAAACACTTAAATAAAAAGTCTCGAATTCACTTTCGAGACTTTTGTTTTTTAGCAACTACTTTTTTCAGTAAGTTTGTATTGGAAGCTTAACTTTATAAATCATGCAAACGATTACTTATCAAGCACTAAAAATTAATGAAAATACACAAACTTCAATTCACGATGTTTTGGTAGTAGAAGCTGCATTACAAATTAATATTAATAAAGAACCTTATACTGTGGTTATGAGAACCCCAGATAATGACAACGCTTTAATAAGAGGTTTGCTTTTTGCCGAAGATATTTATAAAAGTAATAAAACTTTAAATTTTGAAGTGGTTAAGGAAGAAAATGGAAGTCCTACTATTATAAATATTCCTATTTCTAAAGATTTGTTAGGAAAAGGGTATTTGAATAAAAGAACATTATTATCTGTTTCTTCTTGCGGAATTTGCGGTAAAAAAGAATTAAAAGACATTAAAGTGCATGGGGAAAAATTAACACAACCAAATTCTTTTTCCAGTGATATTTTACATGAAATGTTTTTAAGAATGAATGATTTTCAACATACTTTTAAAAATTCTGGAGGAAGTCATGCTGCAGCACTTTTTAATAAAAACCACGAATTTTTAACTGTTAAAGAAGATATTGGCAGACACAATGCTGTTGATAAAGTAATTGGAGATTTGTTGATAAAAGATTATTTAAGCCATGCAAAATACTTATTGGTAAGTGGCCGAGTTTCTTATGAAATTGTTTCGAAAGCCTTCATTGCAAAAATACCTATTATTGTAGCCGTTTCTGCTTGCTCTTCTTTAGCGGTAGATTTTGCCAAAGAATTTGGTATCTGCTTAATTGGTTTTACCAGAGACAACAAAATGACCATTTATTCAAATCCATCATTTATTAAAACAAAAACAATTTATGTCTAAAAAATTAAACGAACAACCTCCCGAAAAATTAACAGGAATTCGTTTAACAGAAGTTCCAAAAACTGCTGTTGGTGTAAAGGCTATTGTTTCTGCTTTAACTCATATAAAGAATGAAGTTGGTGTTACAAAAGGGATTCAATTGTTATCAAAACTAAATCAAAAAGATGGTTTTGATTGCCCTGGTTGTGCATGGCCAGATCCTGATGAGAAAAGGGCTTTTTTAGCAGAATATTGCGAAAATGGAGCTAAAGCAGTAGCAGAAGAAGCAACTAAAAATAAAGTCTCTCCTATATTTTTTACAACACATTCTGTGCAAGAATTGTCTGAATTAACAGATTATGAAATTGGTAAAAGTGGTCGAATTACACACCCCATGTATTTACCTGAAGGAGCAACTAATTACGAAGAAATTTCTTGGAAAAAAGCTTTTAAATTAATTGGTGAAGAATTAAATTCTTTAAACTCGCCAGATGAAGCCATTTTTTACACTTCTGGCAGAACTAGTAATGAAGCCGCTTTTTTATATCAATTATTTGTGCGCCAATTTGGGACAAATAATTTACCAGATTGCTCTAATATGTGCCATGAATCTAGTGGTGTTGCACTTTCTCAAACACTAGGAATAGGAAAAGGTTCTGTTACGTTAGACGATTTTAATCATACAGATTTAGTCATTGTTATTGGGCAAAACCCAGGGACAAACCACCCAAGAATGTTAAGTGCTTTAGGTGAAACAAAAAAACAAGGTGGAAAAATAATAACGATAAATCCGCTACCAGAAGTTGGTTTAATGAATTATAAAGATCCTCAAAATCCTTTAAAATGGATTGGTAGTGGACAAGATTTAACCGATTTATTTTTACCTGTAAAAATTAATGGTGATGTTGCTTTATTAAAAATCATCTTAAAGTTGATGAAAGAAAAAGAAGATGCTGAACCTAATTCTGTTTTCAATCATCAATTTATTGAAGAAAAAACAGCGGGCTTAGAAACTCTTTTAGAAGATTTAGACAAATATTCTATAGATACCTTATTACCACAAACTGGTTTAACATTAGAACAAATTAAGGAAACTACAGACCTAATTATCAACAATAAGAATATAATTATTTGTTGGGCAATGGGTTTAACTCAACATAAAAATGGGGTTGATAATATCCGTGAGGTTGTAAACATCTTATTATTAAAAGGTAGTATAGGAAAAAAAGGAGCAGGAACTTGTCCTGTGCGTGGTCATTCAAATGTGCAAGGAGATAGAACCATGGGAATTTGGGAAAGACCGCCAGCTTCCTTTCTAGATAATTTAGAAAAAGAGTTTGAATTTAAAGCCCCAAGAAAATTTGGTTTTGATGTTGTAGAAGCTATAGAAGCCATGTATAAAAAAGATGCGAAAGTGTTTTTGGGAATGGGTGGTAATTTTATTTCTGCTACTCCAGATACTACTTTTACTGCAAAAGCATTACAAAACTGTAACTTAACAGTGCAAGTATCAACCAAACTAAATAGAAGTCATTTAATTACAGGTAAAAAAGCAATAATTTTACCCTGTTTAGGAAGAACAGAAAAAGATTTCCAAGAAAAAGGAGAACAATTTGTTTCTGTAGAAAACTCCATGGGTGTTGTGCATCAATCTAAAGGAACCTTAGCTCCTTGTGCAAGTCAATTATTAAGTGAAGCTGCAATTGTAGCGGGCATTGCTAATGCTACATTACCAAATTCAACAACCAATTGGTTAGAATTAATTTCTAATTACGACTTTATTCGTGATAAAATTGAAGCAACCATTCCTGGTTTTACAAATTTTAATGAACGTGTAAGAATTAAAGGCGGATTTTATTTACCAAACAATGCACGAGAAAACGATTTTACACCAACAAAAACTGGTAAAGCTAATTTTAGCATTAATAAACCTTCTGAAATTGAGTTAGAAAAAAATCAATTTATGATGATGACCATTAGAACTCATGACCAATACAACACTACCATTTACGGTTTAAATGATAGATACAGAGGTGTTTTAAATGAAAGAAGAGTTATTTTTATGAATGAAAACGACATGAATTCATTACATTTAAAAAAATTAGATTTAGTTGATTTAACAAGTCATTTTAAGAATGAAGAAAGAATAGCAAAAGGTTTTTTGGTTGTTCCTTATGACATTCCTAATCAATGTACAGCTACTTATTTTCCAGAAGCCAATGTACTCGTACCTTTAAAAAGTAAAGCAGATATTAGTAATACTCCTACTTCTAAAACAGTAATTATTACCATCAAAAAAAGATAAAAATCACTTTATGAAAAAGATTATTTTTTTATTTATAGTACTTATTTCTCAACAAATACTATTTTCTCAAACAGAAAATATTCCGAAGAAAATAACACAAAAAGGATTTGCAAAAATAGATTTCCTTTCCATAGATATGCCTATCACTAATGCAACTCCTCTTAATTTTAATGAGCCAAATATGGGATTTACAGGAATTCATTATAATCTATTTTTAAATGATGAGTTCTATACAGGTGTTGGACTTTATGGTTCTATTTCCGGCATTAGAGGAGGTTTTTTTACATTAGGTGTAAATGCAGGTCTTAAAAAATATTTTTCTAAAAAATTATATGCAGATACCGGTTTTCATTTTGGTGGTGGTGGTGGTGCGGGTGCTCCAGATGGTGGTGGTGCTTTTATCTTACCTCATTTTAATTTAGGTTATGATTTTAAAGACTTTTCAATAAATGGAGGTTGGAGTTATATTAACTTTTTTGATGGTGGAGAAATTAAAGGACATCAACTAAATGTTGCTTTAGAAATTCCTTTAGATTTTGAATATTCAAATTATAAATCGGCAGAAAAAGAAATAGATTTAAATCATTTTGAAAATACTCGTTGGAATCAAAATCCAAAAAGAAATTCTTTAATGGTTCACTTTAATAATTTAAAAGTTTTAAGCAAGGCTAGATCTACAGATAATCAAATTTTAGAAGGTAAAACCATAAAATTAGCTGGGTTTGAATATACATCTTACTTAAACAAAAACTGGTTTACATTTTTAAAAGTAGATGGCGCCTATGATGGCATTAGAGCTGGTTATATGGATGTTTTTTTAGGTGGAGGTTATCATTTATCCATGAACAATAACAGAACCAACATTTTAGCTAAACTTGGTATTGGTGCTGGTGGCGGTGGCGGAGTAGATAGTAAAGGAGGTTTTTTATTCTACCCAGACATATCACTTGAACAACAACTATTTAAAGACATTTATGTATCCGTTAACAAAGGGTATTTATTAACTCCCAATAAAGATTTTTATACCTCTACTTTTGGAGTTGGTATTAAATATTATATAGAGAGAAATGGTGTAAAAATCGAAAATAATTCTTTTACACAAGGAAAATTTAAAGGTTTTGAGGTAATTGTAAAGCAAGACATGTATTTTAATGCCAAAAGAATGGAAGATGTAACAGAACACATGCATCAAATTTCTTTACAAGTAAATTTAGATTTAAATAAAAATATATTTGTAGCTGGTCAAACTTCTTTTGCCAATTTTGGTAATGCAGGTGCTTATGCAGAAGGTTTGGTTGGTTTAGGTTTAAAAACGAATCCGATGTTAAATAATTCTACTTCCTTTTTTACACAAGTTTTAGGAGGTGCCGCAGGTGGAGGAAACATTAGTACAGGGCAAGGTTTAATTATAAAACCTAGTTTAGGATTTAATTATGAGCTTTCTAAAACGTTAAATTTAAGAGCAGCTGCAGGTTATGTAAAAGCAAAAGGAGGCGAATTAAGTAGCCCTTTTATCAACCTTGGTTTAAAGTATAACATATCTTTTTTGAAGTTGAAATAATGAAAAACATCGCTAGTATTAAAAATATTTTTTAATACTAGCGATGTTTTTATATTTAACACCTTATTTTAAATATTTTCTCTTAAATAATTTACTACAAAGTCTATTTCTTGTTTTGTAGTATATTTTGAAAAAGAAAAACGAACTGAAGTTTTATCGGCATCAGCATCATTTAAAATTTCTCTTAAAACATGTGAACCTTTATTGCTTCCACTTTGGCATGCACTTCCACCAGAAACAGCAATTTCAGCCATATCTAAACTAAATAAAAGCATCTCATTTGTAAAAGGAAAACGCACATTTAAAATGGTATAACTACTTTTTTCTAAGTCTGAAGAAAGTCCGTTAAACTGAATATTTTTAGAAAGACTCTTTAATTCAGTCATAAAATATCCTTTTAAATTTTCTATATCTTTTTTGTCCTTATCTAAATTTTTAATTGCAATTTCTAATGCTTTTTCCATGCCTAAAATTGCATGTACATTTTCTGTACTAGACCTAGCTCCCATTTCTTGATCGCCACCATGAAGCATCGGTAAAATTCCAAATCCTTTTCTAAAAAAGGCAAACCCTACACCTTTTGGTCCATGAAACTTATGTGCACTTGCTACAATAAAATCTACAGGTATTTTTTGTAAATCAATTGGATAATGAGTAATAGCTTGTACAGTATCTGAATGAAATAATGCATTGTTATTTTTACAAATTACAGCAATAGTATCAATATCTAAAATGTTACCAATTTCATTATTTATCAACATTAAACTTACTAATGTTTTTTCTTTTGAAGCTGATAAAAGTTCTTCTAAATGTTTAGTATTAACTGTTCCAAATTCATCAACATCAACATAATCTACAATAATGTGATGTGTTTTTTCTAAATGATTACACGTATGTAAAACGGCATGATGCTCTATTTTAGATGTAATAATTCTTTTAACTCCAAGATTAAAAACAGCATTGTGTAAAATTAAATTATCTGCTTCTGTACCTCCTGCAGTAAAAATAATTTCACTTGCAGTTACATTAAAATGTTTCGCAATTTTTTTCCTTGCAGTTTCTACCGCAGTTTTTGCTTTTCTTCCAAAATGATGAATTGATGAAGGATTACCATAATTACTTTTCATAGAAGTATATATTACATCTATAACTTCATCATCTATTTGTGTGGTTGCTGCGCTATCTAAATAAACAGTATTCATAACTTAAAATTACAATTAATTAGGGTTTTGAAAAATGTAAACCTCTGTTGCTCCTAATCCATATTTCTTATAGGAAGCATCATAAAATTTAACAGGGTATTTACTTAACAATCTTTGAAGTTCTGATCTTAATACTCCTTCTCCTACTCCATGAATAAAGACTACTTTAGAAATTCTTTTAGAAATAGCAAACTCTACTTTGTTTTTTGCGGTATCTAGCTGAAGATTTAACATATCATAATTATCCATATATTTTGTAGATTTTGCAAGTTTATTTATATGTAAATCGACTTCTAAAATCACTTCCTTTTTTTCCTTTTTGAATAAACTTTTCTTCGGTGGATTTTGGGCTATCTTATCTTTTAATAAAGCATTATTTATATCGCTATATTTAGATAATTCATGTTGCTCTACATCAATTCTAACTAACTCAGACGAATGAAACTTAAACACCATACCATCCGTAGTTTCTACAAAAATCTCATCACCATTAATATTGATGACTTTTCCTTTTAGAACATCATCTAAAACGGCTACCTTATTTCCAATTTCTAAATTCATTCTAAATTTTAAATTAATTCTACTAAAACTTTACAAAGATATGTTCGCTACAAAAATAACAAGATGAAATAGGTTTCTCCTAAAAACAGTATAAATTCTCAGAATAAAATTATGCGCAAAAAGATGTCTTTAAAACAGCTATCTTTTTTTATAAATTTTTTAATTTATCACCAAAAAGTAATAACAAAATAATTGGGATACCCAATGAGATAACTAAAATCTTATTTGTATTAAATAATGAAGGGTTTAATAAAAGTGATATTACAAAACCTCCTATAGCTCCCCCTAAATGTGCAGAATGACCGACATTACCCAATTGCTTTTTCATTCCGTAAATTGAATATAGTAAATACCCAACTCCAAAAATATAACCAGGAATTGGTATTGGAATAAAAAATAAATACAGTTCCATTCCCGGATATAAAAGTATAGATGCATATACAATACCAGAAACTGCACCAGAGGCACCTATGGCACTATAATAAGGATCATTTTTGTGGTATCTAAGTGAATATAAACTGCCTGCTAATAGACTACCAAAATAAATAATTAAAAAATTTACAACTCCTAAAATATGTACTACAATATCTCCAAAAAGATATAAAGCATACATATTAAAACCAAGATGCATCCAATCAACATGCAGAAAACCAGAGGTAATTGTTCTTATTTTTTCGCCAGATAAAACTTTACCTACTTGAAATTTATATTTGTCTAGAAAAGCATAATCCTTAAACCCTTTCATAGAAACCAAAACATTGGCTATAATTAGTAATAAAACTGCTTGATTTATATTATTCATCATACAACAAACTTACTAAAATCTGATTTACTAATACTATATCAATTTAAATTTATATCCGATATTTGCAATCTAAAATAATACTCCATGCATTTAATAGTCTTTAGTCTTATATATCCTTTCATCTGGTTATTTTCTAAACTTCCTATGAGGATATTATACCTAATTTCCGATGGACTTTACTACTTAAACTACTATATTATTGGTTATAGAAAAAAAGTTGTACTAGAAAATTTACGTTTAGCTTTTCCTGAAAAAAGTGAGAAAGAAATTATAAAAATAAGTAAAGGTTTTCTTAGACATCTTTCCGATTTTATTGTAGAAACGATAAAAACCTTTACAATTTCCGAAAAAGAAATTTCCAAAAGAATAAAATATAAAAATATTGATTTACTTAAAGAAGTTGCAAAAAACGGAAAAAGTATTTCGTTAGTTGGAATTCATCAAGCAAATTGGGAATGGCTTACGGGTTTACCTTTACAAATTAAAAAACCAGATTTTTATGCTGCTTATACTAAGGTCGAAAATAAGTATTTTGAAAAGGTTGTTAAAATGTCTCGCTCTAAATTTGGCGGAACACTGTATAGAACAACAGATACAATAAGAAATATTCACAGGAATTTTGTAAATAAAAAACAAGGAATTTATATTTTGTTAAGCGATCAATCTCCAATAATAAATAAAACTCATTATTGGTCTGAATTTATGGGAATAAAAGTTCCTATTCATACGGGTGCCGAAGCATTAGCTAAAAGGTACGATATGTCTTTTGTATATTGGACGACAAGAAAAATTAAAAGAGGTTATTATGAAGTAGAATTTGAATTGATTACTGAAAACCCAAAAGAATATAAAGATTACCAACTTACCGATAAGTTTTTAGAAATAACGGAAAGGAATATTAGAAACCAACCAGAGGTTTATTTATGGTCTCACAAACGTTTTAAACATAGAAATAAAGTACCAAAAGAGTTTTTATAATTCTTTTAGTACTTTATTTATAATTTTTATATGCGAAATCTTCCTCCTATAAGTATGTTTCTCTGAAAAAAAGTAAAACTTTGAGATGCTCCATCATTTGGATTATAGGTAGTTTGAACATCTGGCATATTTATATAACCAAACTTTAAATCTGATTGAATATAGAAATATTTAAAGAAAGTTAAATCTATACCAACTACAGCAGAAGCTCCCCAACCGGCAATATGAAACTCATCATGTCTTTCTTGATTAAATAAAGTTACATCTGTTCTTGGATATAAAATACCAGCTCCTAAACCTTCACTAAGGTTTATTTGAAAGTTTTTATGGTTTATACCTATCAAATGACCAATTTCATCAAATCGTCTAAACTCAACATTTACATAGTTTAAACCATCTGTATGCTCTAGTTGTAAAAAATTCTTGGTTAATTCTATATCTTTATTGTTATAAACGTCATCAAAATCAGGATTACCAGAATTTGTAATAACGCCATCAATTTTTACTGTTTGGTCTGCAACCATTACATACTTCATGTGATCTACACCAATAGAAATTGTATAATTTTCCTTTAAAAAATAACCTATTCTATAATTATTCTGAGGAATCGTAATATTTCCAGGGTTAAAGTAATCATTAAAACTAAACGGAGTCTGCCTGTCTTTTGCTTTTACATTATGTAAGGTAAAATCGTAGCTACCATTATCTCCTTTAAAATGAATATCAGAATTAGAATAATTAGCCCTATTCCATCCCCAATAAAAAAAGAACTTTCCTTTATTTGTTATTTTATCTACTTTTTTAAAATCTTCTGTCTTTTTTTCTTGTGAAAAAGCACAGATACTCATTAATAAAAATGAACCTATAATTAATTTATTTTTCAAAATATTATGCTATAATTGCTTTAATTTCATTGATAAATCTTACTGCTAAGTCATCTGCAGCTTGCTGTGATTTTGCTTCTGTATAAATTCTAATAATTGGTTCTGTATTCGATTTTCTTAAATGAATCCATTCGTCTGCAAAATCAATTTTTACACCATCTATTGTATTAACATCTTCGTTAGAATAGGTAGACGCCATTGTTTCTAAAATCTTGTCAACATCTATTTCTGGTGTTAACTGAATTTTATTTTTACTCATAAAATAACTTGGGTAAGAATCTCTTAATTCTTTACAAGATATTTTTTTATTTGCTAAATGCGATAAAAACAAAGCAACACCTACTAGAGAATCTCTACCATAATGAGAAGCAGGATAAATGATTCCGCCATTTCCTTCTCCACCAATTACTGTATTGGTTTCTTTCATTTTGATAACCACATTTACTTCACCAACTGCAGAAGCAGTGTATGTTCCGCCATGTTTTTGGGTAACATCTCTTAAGGCTCTAGAAGATGATAAATTAGAAACCGTATTTCCTCCTCCTAATTTCCCTAAAACATAATCTGCACAAGCAACTAATGTATATTCTTCTCCGAACATAGAACCGTCTTCAGAAATTAAAGCCAAACGATCTACATCTGGATCCACTACAATTCCGAAATCTGCTTTTTTCTTAACTACTAATTCAGATATATCTGTTAAGTGCTCTTTTAATGGTTCTGGATTGTGAGGAAACTGTCCGTTTGGTGTACAGTATAATTCAATACATTTTACACCTAATTCTTTTAATAAAGCAGGAATAAAAATTCCTCCTGTAGAATTTACTCCATCTACAACTACCTTAAATTTTGCTTTTTTAATGGCTTTTACATCTACTAAATCTAACTTTAAGACTTCTTTAATGTGCTTTTTTAAGTATTTTTTGTTCTTTTTGTAAGAACCTAAATCGTCTACTTCTGCAAAAGAGAAATCTTCACTTTCTGCTAAAGCTAAAATTTGTTCTCCTTCTGCTCCGTTTAAGAATTCTCCTTTTTCGTTTAATAATTTTAAAGCATTCCATTGTTTTGGATTGTGAGAAGCGGTTAAGATGATTCCTCCATCTGCTTTTTCTAAAGGTACAGCAACTTCTACGGTTGGTGTTGTAGATAAACCTAAATCGATTACATCTATTCCTAAACCAACTAACGTATTCGCTACTAAACTAGATATCATTTTACCAGAAATACGAGCATCTCTACCAATAACCACTTTTATTTTTTTCTTACCTGCATTTCTTGCTTTAATAAATGCACCGTAAGCAGAAGCAAACTTTACTGCATCTATTGGTGTTAAATTATCAGCAGTTTTTCCACCAATGGTTCCTCTAATTCCTGATATTGATTTTATTAATGTCATATTTTATGGTTGTCTTTTTAAGCGGAACAAATATAATTCTATTAAGTGATAAAATAAATTAGTGAGCTGTTAATTTTGTGCACGCTATATGTTAGCAAAAGTGTGCGTTAGGGATTGTAACGGCATCCTTTTTATAGCCCTTATTAAAAAGCGTCATTGCGAGGAACGAAGCAATCTGTTAATTAATGATGAGATTGCCACAGTTTACTAAAAAGTAAACTTCGCAATGACAGCTATAAAAAGATACAGTGAAAAGCCCGACCTTTTTAGGGAACGCCCAGAGAAAGTGTTGGCTGTATTCTGTATTTAGTATTCAGTATTCAGTATTCAGTATTCAGTATTCAGTATTCAGTATTCAGTATTCAGTATTCAGTATTCAGTATTCAGTATTCAGTATTCAAAAAATAAATTTTTTGAATATGGGAAACCTCAAAGTTGTTAGAAGTTTTAAGGCACAAAAAAAGCCGATACAAGTTGTATCGGCTTTTAAAATATATTAGAAATGTAAATGATTATTTACCTTCTTCCATTTTTTTCTTTAATGCTGCAAGACCACCAATATCTCCTAAGGTAGTTTTTTCTGCTTCTGCTGCTTTCTTAACGGCAACTTTCACATTTCTTTTCTCTTGCTCTTTAAATAAAGATGTATGAGAAACAACAACTCTTCTGTATTCTTTAGAGAATTCTAAAACTACAAATTCTATTGTGTCTCCTTTTTCTAATTTAGAACCATCTTCTTTTTCTAAGAATCTTGTAGGTGCAAATCCTTCTACGCCATCAGCGAAAGTTACAACTGCTCCTTTATCATTCTTTTCTTTGATTGTTCCTGTGTGCTTAGAACCGATTGCATACGTAGCTTCATGTGCATCCCAAGGGTTATCTTGAGTTTGCTTATGACCTAAGTTTAACTTTCTGTTCTCTACATCTAATTCTAATACTTGTACTTCAAGCTTATCACCAACAGTTACAAAATCTGAAGGATGTTTCACTTTCTTAGTCCAAGATAAGTCTGAGATATAAACTAAACCATCAATACCTTCTTCTAATTCTACGAATACACCAAAGTTAGTATAGTTACGAACTGTACCAGTGTGAGTAGAACCTACAGGATATTTAGTAGTAATATCTGTCCAAGGATCTGGGTGTAATTGTTTAATACCTAAAGACATTTTACGGTCTTCACGGTCTAAAGTTAAAATTTGAGCTTCAACTTTATCTCCAACTTTTACGAAATCTTGTGCAGAACGTAAGTGAGTTGACCAAGACATTTCAGAAACGTGAATTAACCCTTCTACTCCTTGTTCTACTTCTACAAACGCACCATAATCAGCTAAAACAACAACTTCACCAGTTACTTTATCTCCAACTTTTAAGTCAGTGTTTAAAGCTTCCCAAGGATGAGCAGATAATTGTTTTAAACCTAATTGAATTCTAGATTTGTTATCATCAAAGTCTAAAATTACAACGTTTAATTTTTGATCTAATTCTACAACCTCATTAGGATGATTGATTCTTGACCAAGATAAATCAGTAATATGTACTAATCCGTCTACACCACCTAAATCAACAAAGACACCATAAGAAGTAATGTTTTTAACAATACCTTCTAATACTTGTCCTTTTTCTAATTGACCAATAATTTCTTTTTTCTGTAATTCAATATCAGCTTCAATAAGAGCTTTATGAGATACAACAACGTTTTTAAATTCGTGGTTGATTTTAACAACTTTGAATTCCATTGTTTTCTCAACATATTGATCGTAATCTCTAATTGGCTTAACGTCAATTTGAGATCCTGGTAAGAATGCTTCGATTCCGAAAACATCTACAATCATACCACCTCTAGTTCTACATTTAACGAAACCGTTAACTACTTCACCAGTTTCATGAGCATTGTTAACACGTTCCCATGCTTTAATAACTCTTGCTTTTTTGTGAGATAATACTAACTGACCAGAAGAATCTTCTCTTTTGTCAACTAATACTTCTACTTTATCTCCAACAGCTAAACCTTGGTTGTAACGGAATTCGTTTAAAGAAATAACTCCTTCAGATTTAGAGTTGATATCGATGATTGCATCTCTATCAGTAATTCTGATTACAGTTCCTTCAATTACGTCACGCTCGTTTACAAAACCTACAGTTCCTTCTAACGCTTTTTCAAATGCTTGTAATTTTTCCTCATCAACAGCTTCAATACCTTGTTCGTATTTGTGCCAGTTAAAATCAGCTAAAAATTGTTGTGGATCTACAGCTGGAGTCGCTGTTTCTTGTACTTCAGTAGCAACTAATTGCTCTTCAGTGTTTTTTGTTTCTTCAGACATTTCTGAATAATAATTTTGTATCTTATTGTTTATCAGATTTTAACGATATAAACGCAAAGAGTTGTTTTTATAAATTGTTTTAAATATCCTTCTTATAAATCTGTTCTCGTAAAAAGGAGTGCAAATTTACAAAATTGTTTTGATTATTAAGCAATTAGAATTAATTTATTATTCCTTTTATTCTTGATACACAAAAAACTACCTTTGCACTTTTAAAACCTTTTTAGGGTTGATATTAATGAAGATGGATAAAAAGACAAAAGATTTAGTAAACAAAGGTATTATGCTTCCGTTAATGGAAGAGTTTTATACAATACAAGGTGAAGGTTCTCATACAGGCACTGCAGCTTATTTTATTAGAGTTGGTGGTTGCGATGTGGGTTGCCATTGGTGTGATGTTAAAGAAAGTTGGAATGCAGAATTGCACCCACCAACCCTAGCAGATACAATTGTAAAGAATGTAACAAAACACGCTAAAACGGTTGTTATTACGGGTGGAGAACCTTTAATGTGGCCAATGAATTATATTACAGAATTACTTCAGCAGAATAATATAAAAACACATATAGAAACTTCTGGAGCCTATTCTTTTTCCGGAAAATGGGATTGGTTTTGTCTTTCACCAAAGAAAACAAAAATGCCTTTAGACGAATGTTATCCAGAAGCAGACGAACTTAAAATGATTATTCATAACAAGTCAGATTTTGATTTTGCTGAACAAGAAGCTGCCAAAGTTGGCGAAAAATGCCAGTTATTTTTACAACCAGAATGGAGTAAAAAAGAAAAAATGACACCAGAAATTGTAGATTATGTGATGAAAAATCCGAAATGGAAAATTTCTTTACAAACGCATAAATACCTGAATATTCCATAATATTCAGGTATTAACTATTTTTATTAGAAGCTGTTTCCTGCTTTCACTACTCGCTTTTTTTATCCTAAAAAGGAATAAAAAAGAGCTCAAACAAACCGTTCAATCAGGGCTAAGCGCATTTATAAATTTAATGTTATTCAGAAAGTTTTCTATCTACTAACGTACAAATACGTTCAAATTGCTCTGTAATTCCCATATCAGAATTATCAAAACCAATTGCATCAATTGCTTTCATTAAAGGAGAGTCTTCTCTCGTAGAATCAATTCTATCTCTTTCTTCAACATTAAAAAGAATATCTTTAAAATCCACTTTATCACCTCTATCAACCAACTCTTTATAACGTCTGGTTGCCCTTTTATCCGCAGATGCGGTCATAAATAATTTCAGTTCTGCACCCGGAAAAACAACAGTACCAATATCTCTACCGTCCATAACAATTCCACTATTTTCTCCCATTATTTGTTGTTCAGCCACCAACTTTTTTCTTACTGCAGAAATAGTAGCTACTTTACTAACCAATTGAGATACCTCTAAAGTCCTAATTTCTTTCTCAACATTTTCACCATTCAAAAACATTTCCGCAAAACCCAATTCCTTGTTAAACTGAAAAGTAAGAGAAATATCTTTTAAACTAGAAACAAGTGCTTCTTTATCTAAAAAATCTTTACCTACAAAACTATTTTGTTTTGCAAACAAAGTAACAGCTCTGTACATTGCACCAGTATCTACATAAATATAATTATACTTTTTTGCTAGTAATTTAGCAATGGTACTTTTACCGGTAGATGAAAATCCATCAATTGCAATAATAATTTTTTTACTCATATTATCTTCTACTATCTAAATCTATTAATAAACTAAAAGTACTTGCATTTGCTGCAGAGTGATACTTAGAATACGCATAATTAAACTTTAACCTATTCATTTGAATTCCAAATCCATAAGAAAAACCACTAAAAGTTCTCGCATTTTGTAATTTTAATTCCGCTGCTCTTCTAAAATTATAGCCCAACCTTAAATTAATCAAACTCTCAGGAAACAACTCTCCCCCAATTACAAAATGTCTAAAAGTATTACCAATAAAACCAACTTTCTCATTAGTAACATTCCCTTCTAAATCCGTTGTTTGATCAGATGGGTTTCGCACTGAGATATCCCATTTCTGTAAATTATCAATAGTAGCATACCATTTTAAAGGAACATGTTCTAATTTATAAGAACCACCTAAAGCAACTTTAAAAGGTAATTTTTCGTTTACTCCATTATAAGTCTCTAATTGAACACCTATATTTCTAGAAACCAAAGTAAACGTAAAAGGCTTATAAGGACTGTAGTACAAAATAGCTAAATCTGTTGCCACACCAATAGAAGAAAAATTAGCTATATTAGAATTTATAAAACGAATATTAGAACCTACAAAAAAATTTGATCCTGGAATATTTAAAGCATAACCCACCGATACCGCTATATCACTAGCATTAAAATCTCCAGTTTCATTGCCTTCTTCATCTGCTCCAATTAAAGAACCATAATCAATATATTTAATACTTCCATGAATGGTACCAAACCGTCTAGAAATTGTTTTAGCATAAGCTAAAGAACCAATATTTATTCCCGCTAAAAAACTAGTATAATTGGCAGACAATTTATTGTCAATCTCAACACTAATTACAGAAGGGTTCCATATAGGTTGATTCACATCATCTAAAAGTGTTAAAACTTCTCCACCTAATGCAACTTGACGAGCAGAAGTAGATACATTTAAAAACTGATATACTTTTTCTCCTCCAACTTGTCCTCTCAGAGAGCAAATAGAAAAAATAAAGATAGAGAATACGATGTTTTTATAATTCATTAAGAAATAAATAAACTGCTGATAAATTAATAACGAAAATAAGCTATAATATTATAAATAGAATAAACAAATATGATAAAATTCCAACAAAACATTTCATTTTAAACCAAAAAAAAACCTCAATTCGTAAGAATTGAGGTTTAAAGAAAGGCGGCGACCTACTCTCCCACATAAATGCAGTACCATCGGCGCGATTGGGCTTAACTTCTCTGTTCGAGATGGGAAGAGGTGAGCCCCAATGCTATAACCACCCTAAGATTTTCAGTATGCAGTGTTTTAGTATTCAGTTTTCAGTCTCAGTATAAATACTGCTACTGCCAACTGCTGACTATTTTCACTGCCAACTGTATAAGTTAACATATGGTAAAATAATATCGTTTTTTTCGTAATAAATAAAGAGTCTGTGCTCCCGCCTTTCGGCGGGAAGCGTACATAAGTCTATGGGTTATTAGTATCACTTGGCTATGACATTACTGCCTTTACACCTATGACCTATCAACGTTGTAATCTCCAACGACCCTTTAAAGAAATCTCATCTTGTGGTGGGTTTCGCGCTTATATGCTTTCAGCGCTTATCCCTTCCCGACGTAGCTACCCTGCTATGCTTCTGGCGAAACAACAGGTACACTAGAGGTCAGTCCAACTCGGTCCTCTCGTACTAGAGTCAGATCCACGCAAATTTCTAACGCCCACAGCAGATAGAGACCGAACTGTCTCACGACGTTCTGAACCCAGCTCGCGTGCCACTTTAATGGGCGAACAGCCCAACCCTTGGGACCTTCTCCAGCCCCAGGATGTGACGAGCCGACATCGAGGTGCCAAACCCCCCCGTCGATATGAGCTCTTGGGGGAGATCAGCCTGTTATCCCCGGAGTACCTTTTATCCTTTGAGCGATGGCCCTTCCATGCGGAACCACCGGATCACTATGCTCTTGTTTCCAACCTGATCGACCTGTATGTCTCTCAGTCAAGCACCCTTATGCCATTGCACTCTACGTACGGTTACCAAGCGTACTGAGGGTACCTTTAGAAGCCTCCGTTACTCTTTTGGAGGCGACCACCCCAGTCAAACTACCCACCAAGCACTGTCCTCATCTCTGAGTTAGACTCTAGATAAGCAAAGGGTGGTATTTCAAGGACGACTCCACAACGCCTAGCGACGCCGCTTCAATGTCTCCCACCTATCCTACACATTACTTATCCAAAGCCAATACTAAGCTATAGTAAAGGTTCACGGGGTCTTTTCGTCCCGCTGCGGGTAATCGGCATCTTCACCGATACTACAATTTCACCGAGCTCATGGCTGAGACAGTGTCCAGATCGTTGCACCATTCGTGCAGGTCGGAACTTACCCGACAAGGAATTTCGCTACCTTAGGACCGTTATAGTTACGGCCGCCGTTTACTGGGGCTTCATTTCAGATCTTCGCCGAAGCTAAACCCTCCACTTAACCTTCCAGCACCGGGCAGGTGTCAGGCCTTATACATCATCTTTCAATTTAGCAAAGCCCTGTGTTTTTGATAAACAGTCGCCTGGACCTTTTCACTGCGGCCCATCCGAAGATGGGCGACCCTTCTCCCGAAGTTACGGGTCTATTTTGCCTAGTTCCTTAGCCATGAATCTCTCGAGCACCTTAGAATTCTCATCCCAACTACCTGTGTCGGTTTACGGTACGGGTTCTTATAATCTGAAGCTTAGAGGTTTTTCTTGGAAGCCCTTAGGCACACTATCCAATTGTCCGAAGACGCTTGGTACTATCACACTTCACCTAAACCTGCGGATTTACCTACAAGTCTAATAGCTACATGTTTCAACGAACTATTCCGTCAGTTCGCGGTGCTTTCATTACTCCGTCACCCCATCGCAATTATAAGAAGTACAGGAATATTAACCTGTTATCCATCGACTACTCCCTTCGGATTCGCCTTAGGACCCGACTAACCCTCAGCTGATTAGCATCGCTGAGGAAACCTTAGTCTTTCGGTGTGGGGGTTTCTCGCCCCCATTATCGTTACTTATGCCTACATTTTCTTTTGTAACCACTCCAGCATACCTCACAGTACACCTTCTACGCTGATTACAATGCTCCCCTACCACTAACGTGTCTTTCAACGTTAATCCATAGCTTCGGTAATATGTTTATGCCCGATTATTATCCATGCAAAATCGCTCGACTAGTGAGCTGTTACGCACTCTTTAAATGAATGGCTGCTTCCAAGCCAACATCCTAGCTGTCTAAGCAATTTCACCTCGTTTTTTCAACTTAACATATATTTGGGGACCTTAGCTGATGGTCTGGGTTCTTTCCCTCTCGGACATGGACCTTAGCACCCATGCCCTCACTGCTGAGAAACATTTTATAGCATTCGGAGTTTGTCAGGAATTGGTAGGCGGTGAAGCCCCCGCATCCAATCAGTAGCTCTACCTCTATAAAACTTTTACTCAACGCTGCACCTAAATGCATTTCGGGGAGTACGAGCTATTTCCGAGTTTGATTGGCCTTTCACCCCTACCCACAGGTCATCCAAAGACTTTTCAACGTCAACTGGTTCGGTCCTCCACTGTGTGTTACCACAGCTTCAACCTGCCCATGGGTAGATCACTCGGTTTCGCGTCTACTACTACTAACTAAAGCGCCCTATTCAGACTCGCTTTCGCTACGGCTCCTTGACTTAATCAATTAACCTTGCTAGAAACAGTAACTCGTAGGCTCATTATGCAAAAGGCACGCCGTCACACCATAAATGATGCTCCGACCGCTTGTAGGCGTACGGTTTCAGGTTCTATTTCACTCCCTTACTTAGGGTTCTTTTCACCTTTCCCTCACGGTACTAGTTCACTATCGGTCTCTCAGGAGTATTTAGCCTTACCGGATGGTCCCGGTGGATTCATACAGGATTACTCGTGTCCCGCACTACTCAGGGTACCACTATCTAAAATTCGCTTACTTTTACGGGACTATCACCCTCTATGGTCTGTCTTTCCAAACAGTTCTAATTCACTTATCTTCGAATATCGTGGCCCTACAACCCCTATTTTGCCGTAACAAAATAGGTTTGGGCTAATCCGCGTTCGCTCGCCACTACTAACGGAATCACTATTGTTTTCTCTTCCTCCGGTTACTTAGATGTTTCAGTTCACCGGGTTTACTCCTCTTACGAGGTGACATGTCTTCAACATGCCGGGTTGCCCCATTCGGAAATCTACGGATTAAAAGGTATGTGCCCCTCCCCGTAGCTTATCGCAGCTTATCACGTCCTTCATCGTCTCTGAGAGCCTAGGCATCCGCCATACGCCCTTACTTAACTTATTGTACTTTTTGCTACAGTGTGTTGCCACACTATAATGAACTCTTTTATATTTTTATAAAAAAATTATTTGATTAGATATTACTCTAATCGTTCTCTATCTATTTGATTCTTACGATATCATTTTACCAATATGTCAATGAACTTGTGGCGAATCGCCACTGATAATTAAATCAGTAACAACTATAAGCCGTTGTGGAGAATATCGGAGTCGAACCGATGACCTCTTGCGTGCAAGGCAAGCGCTCTAGCCAGCTGAGCTAATCCCCCATTATGAAATTCAGAATAAATTCTAAATTATGAATGTAGAATCCTCTTACTTCCAGAATTTCCTTAGTACTTTTGCTTATTTGTAGTCCCGGGCAGACTCGAACTGCCGACCTCTACATTATCAGTGTAGCGCTCTAACCAGCTGAGCTACGAGACTATAATAGCTTAAAATACTTATATTATAAAATTAACAGCAAAGAGTAAAAATGACCTTTTTTTGTAACTCACCATCTTTCTCTAGAAAGGAGGTGTTCCAGCCGCACCTTCCGGTACGGCTACCTTGTTACGACTTAGCCCTAGTTACCAGTTTTACCCTAGGCGGCTCCTCACGGTGACCGACTTCAGGCACTCCCAGCTTCCATGGCTTGACGGGCGGTGTGTACAAGGCCCGGGAACGTATTCACCGGATCATGGCTGATATCCGATTACTAGCGATTCCAGCTTCACGGAGTCGAGTTGCAGACTCCGATCCGAACTGTGATATGGTTTATAGATTCGCTCTCTGTTGCCAGATGGCTGCTCATTGTCCATACCATTGTAGCACGTGTGTGGCCCAGGACGTAAGGGCCGTGATGATTTGACGTCATCCCCACCTTCCTCACTACTTGCGTAGGCAGTCTCGTTAGAGTCCCCAACTTTACTTGCTGGCAACTAACGACAGGGGTTGCGCTCGTTATAGGACTTAACCTGACACCTCACGGCACGAGCTGACGACAACCATGCAGCACCTTGTAATATGCCCGAAGGAAAAACTATCTCTAGTCCTGTCATACTACATTTAAGCCCTGGTAAGGTTCCTCGCGTATCATCGAATTAAACCACATGCTCCACCGCTTGTGCGGGCCCCCGTCAATTCCTTTGAGTTTCAGTCTTGCGACCGTACTCCCCAGGTGGGATACTTATCACTTTCGCTTAGTCACTGAGCATACACCCAACAACTAGTATCCATCGTTTACGGCGTGGACTACCAGGGTATCTAATCCTGTTCGCTCCCCACGCTTTCGTCCCTCAGCGTCAGTACATTCGTAGTAGACTGCCTTCGCAATCGGTATTCTGTGTAATATCTATGCATTTCACCGCTACACTACACATTCTATCTACTTCCAAATGACTCAAGTCAACCAGTATCAAAGGCAGTTCCATAGTTGAGCTATGGGATTTCACCTCTGACTTAATTGACCGCCTGCGGACCCTTTAAACCCAATGATTCCGGATAACGCTCGGACCCTCCGTATTACCGCGGCTGCTGGCACGGAGTTAGCCGGTCCTTATTCTTACAGTACCGTCAAGCTGGTATACATACCAGTGTTTCTTCCTGTATAAAAGCAGTTTACAACCCATAGGGCAGTCTTCCTGCACGCGGCATGGCTGGGTCAGAGTTGCCTCCATTGCCCAATATTCCTCACTGCTGCCTCCCGTAGGAGTCTGGTCCGTGTCTCAGTACCAGTGTGGGGGATCTCCCTCTCAGGACCCCTACCTATCGATGTCATGGTAAGCCGTTACCTTACCATCTAACTAATAGGACGCATAGCCATCTTTTACCAATAAATCTTTAATTAAATCCCGATGCCGGAACTCAATACTATGGAGCATTAATCTTCATTTCTAAAGGCTATTCTCCAGTAAAAGGTAGGTTCTATACGCGTTACGCACCCGTGCGCCGGTCGTCATCTGTGCAAGCACAATGTTACCCCTCGACTTGCATGTGTTAAGCCTGCCGCTAGCGTTCATCCTGAGCCAGGATCAAACTCTTCATTGTATATTTTAAATATTTTAATGAATAAGTTTCAAAAGAATTTACATTAAATTAATAATGTGGTTATTCTACTCTTTAATTACGCTGTCAATTTCAATATTTTCAATGAACTTTTAGGCTTCGCACTCATGTTTTCAAACACTCGTTATAAATCCTAACTTGTAGAAATGTTAGACTCGAACTAACTGATAATCTTTAACTATCATTCCAAACTTTCTCTGATCGTTTTTGCTGTATTCCTTAGCGGCTGCAAACATACAAACTATTTCTAATCTGACAATAAAAAAAAGAAACTTTTTTTTTATTTGCTTTTTAACCTTAAAAAAACCTGAACGTTTTGCCGAAAATTTCGGACTGCAAACATACAACTCTTTTTAATTATAATCCTAAGGAAATTGTTATTTTATTTTTAAATAAAAGCTTGACACTTTATTTAGTTAAACTACTAATCCTTAAACTAATTACAACTCCTCAATGAACGTTGCTAACTCTGTGTTATTCCTGTTAGCGGGTGCAAACTTACAACTCATTTTTATTCTGACAACTATTTTTTTACGTTTATTTTTATTTAATTTTACATACGGTTTTAAGAGGTTTGTTTTTAGCGGTTTATGAGGAAGGTTTTTTTGAGGTTATTTCTTGATTCATAAAAGGATTGAGGATTATTTTTAGAGAATCTCCTCATTTAAGCTATACACCATCTAAAACAAGAAAAAGTTCTAGATTGAATTTTGAAGGTATTATTGCTTTTATTATTGCTTTTTTTTGTAATTCTTCTGCTTACCTAGTGGCTTTTATTTTTAAAAAGAAACTTCATTATTATAATAATCGTGCTTTTTAGCTCTAAAGAAGTTGTTTGTGTCTTTATATATTAGCGCGTTATTCTTGATCGTCCTTCAAAAAATATAAATAATAGTAATCTATATTGGGTCGCAATGCTTAAAATGAGTTTAGAAATATTATTTTTAAACACATAGCAACATAGAAAACATAAATTTGTTCTCGACAGCGCTTGAACTGACAGTATATTAAGTTTGTTGCAAAATTGGTTTTATTTGCTTATCGATAATTGTCTATATATAAGGTAGTATTTTTGAAATGACAATTACGCTAGCAAATTAGCTGTGTTAGGGATTGAAACGGCATCCTTTTTATATGATTATTGATGCGATAGCAGAAATAAGCATATAAAAAGATATAGTGGAAAGCCCGACCTTTTTTCTAAATCTTCTTTAAATTGATAATTATGCTTATCTAAAACAGTAAATTTTATATAATAGACTAAAAAAAGGGAACACCCTAAAGAGAATATTAATCTTTTTTAATATATGTATTTAATTAGTCTTATAACAAAATCATGATTGCAATGAAGATAAATACGGTTACTTGTCCCCATTTTAGATATACGCCTACTTTATCATTTTCTTTTAAGTAACTAGAAATACTTCCTGATAAAAGGGCAATGCCAGCAAATACTAAAAAAGAGACTAGAATAAAAATACCGCCTAAAGTATAAAACTGAATAACGGTTGAAATAGTTTTAGAAAACAAAAACTGAGGAAAAAATGCTAAAAAGAACAAAGCAACTTTAGGATTTAATACATTCATTATAAATCCTTTTTTGAATAGCTGAAATACTGACTCTTTTTGAATATTTGTATTAGACAAGACTATTTTGGCGTCACTTTTATACACTTTGTACGCTAAAAAGAGTAGATAACTTGCGCCTAATAATTTTATGATAAAGAAAAGGCTTTCGTTTTCTTTGATAATTGTCGAAACTCCGAAAGCAACCAGTGTGGTATGCACCAAACAACCAGACATTAACCCTACAACGGTAGCAATACCATATTTTGTTCCGTTTACTATACTCTGGGTAATTACGAAAATATTATCTGGACCTGGGGAAAGGGATAAAACAGCTGTTGCAAAGGCGAAAGAGATTAATATTTCTATCATAAACTTATGTTTTTTCTAAAATGAGTTTTTAACGAAAGTAAGACCTCTTTTATATGATAAGACTTCTATATTAAAATTGTTTTAGAATTGCTTTGTTTATTCGCTTTACCAAACCTGGACCTTCATAAATAAAACCAGTGTATACTTGCACTAAATCTGCTCCTGCATTTATTTTTTCTAACGCATCTTTTTCTGAGTGAATACCTCCTACTCCAATTATAGGAAAAGATTTATTAGAAGTATCTGCCAAATATTTAATAACAGCGGTACTTTGATTTTTTACCGGTTGCCCACTTACTCCGCCATTACCAATTTCTGCTAAACGTTCTTTAGATACTTTTAAGTTTTCTCTGTTTGTAGATGTGTTAGAAGCAATTACTCCATCAATTTTTGTTTCATGTACCAATTCTATAATTTCATCTAACTGGATATTATTTAAATCTGGAGCAATTTTTAATAAAATTGGTTTTTGTACTTTTTCTTTATTATTAAGCTTCTGACAAGCAGAAATTAATTCTAATAAATAGTCTTTGTCATTCAGTTTTGCATGACTACCTACATTTGGGCAACTTACATTTAAGACAAAGTAATCTACATACGGATGTAATTCTTTAAAAACTTCGCAATAATCTTGTGTATAATTTTCTGGAGTAGTTGCTGTATTTTTACCAATGTTTCCACCAATAATTACTTGCCCTTTATTCTTTTTTAGGTTTTTAACGGCAGCTTCCATTCCGTCATTATTAAAACCCATTCTGTTTATAATTCCTTGATCATCTTTTAATCTAAACAATCTTTTTTTAGGATTACCAACTTGCCCTTTTGGGGTAACGGTTCCTATTTCTATAAATCCAAAACCAAAATTTGCTAATTCGTTATACAAAACAGCATTTTTATCGAAACCTGCTGCCAAACCTACTGGGTTCTTAAAGGTAATTCCGAATAACGTTTTTTCTAATCGTTTGTCTTCAACAACATATAAACCTCTGAATATAGAAGAAACAAAAGGAATTTTACAAAGATTTTTGACTAACGAAAAAGTGAAGTAATGAATTTTTTCTGGATCGAATAAAAAGAAAATTGGTCTTACAATAGATTTGTACATGCTTTACTAGGGTTATTTTAAGTAGCTTATTTCTAGTTTTCAAAATTACAAATTTTATAATGATAAAACTCTAAAACCTATTTCAAATAAAAAATCAAAAAATATGAACCTCAGAAAAATAAAATATTAAAAAAAATAATCGTTTTTTTAATTGATAACACACTCAAAAAGAGTTAGAAATAAAAAATAATTTCTTTACCATTTTTCTTTTTCAGAAAAGAAAAAATTCATTTTGTAATTTAAATAATTAGCACTCGACCAAGAAACCTAACTATTAAAAAACACAAAATGAAAACAAGTAAAATAGTATTAGGATTGGTTTTTGGACTAGCTTTAACAACACAAACTAATGCTCAAGGATTGTTAGATGGTTTTACTCCCAAAAAAGGAGATTTATCTTTAACAGCTTCTTACACCTCTAGTAATTATGAAAAATTTTATGCTGGGGAAACCAAAATGGACGCAGTGCCTGCTCATAATGAAATTGATCAGAACGTTTATAGCTTATACGCTAAATACGGTATTACAAACAAATTATCTGTTGTTTTAAATGCGCCTTATATTTCTGCTGAAGGAAATGGAATTGCAGACCCTGTAAACGGAGCTACTAAACAAGATGGTTTTCAAGATATTTCTATCGGATTAAAATACAATGCGTATACTTTTAATTTTGAAAAAGTAAACTTAGATGTTATTACTGGTTTAAGTGTAGATATTCCTACAGGTTACGAAGCAAACGGAATTTTGTCTCTTGGTAACAATACATTTTCTACCAACTTAACTGCTGGTTTACATTTACAAAACGATGCGGGTCTTTTTGCTACCTTTTTAAATTCTTACCAATTTAGAGGTGATGCAGACAATACTGTAGGTGGTGCTGATTTTGATGTACCAAATGCTTATTATGCAACTACTAAAATAGGGTATGCTAGTTCTTTAATTTATGTAGAAGGTTGGTTAGATTATTTAGCTTCTACAGACGGAGTAGATATTGGTGGAGCTGGTTTTACTGGTAATAACTTTCCTGAAACTAAAGTAGAATATACAAGATTAGGTGCTACTATTTATAAAAACATTATTCCTGAATTAGGAGCAAGTGTAGGTTTTAGTGCTGTTGTTGATGGACGTAATATTGGTAAATCTACCAACTATTCTGTTGGATTAACTTACAACCTTAACCTATAAGTTTCTTTTAATAAGAATAGAAAAAGCTCGTAATTTCTTACGAGCTTTTTCTATTCTATAGAATTAGATTCCTTTTTCTAATCATAAATTAAATACTTACTTCTAACAACTTTAAAATTTTCTAAATCCTTATTCCAAGTTTTTCTAATCTCTTGTTTAGACAATCCCTTTACAATTTGTTCTTGTAATTTTTTAGTCCCTGCAAGTTTAGTAAAGAAACTATTAAAAAACTCTTTAGAGGTATTCTGTTGGTATGCTTTTATTAAATAGGATAAATCTAATTTATTAAGATTCTCTGTTTGTTGTAAATTTTCTCCGTAACATAATATATTTTTAAACTTTGGATATTTAGCACCTTCATTTGCTTGCGGTGTAAAAGTAAACTCGCTTTTTGTTAAATACGGAGAACCATAAATTTGGAACTGCATTGCTGTTCCTCGTCCTGCAGAAACATTTGTACCTTCGAAAAAACACAAACTAGGATATAGGTTAATACTTTTATCATTTGGTAAATTCGGTGATGGTTTTATTGGCAAACTATATTCCGTTTGGTGCGTATAATTTTCTAAAGGAATTACTTTTAAATTACACTGCATTCCATTTTTAAGCCATTTCTCTCCATTAATCATTTGGCCATATTCGCCAATAGTCATTCCGTATACCACCGGAACTTTATGCATCCCCACAAAAGAACTATGTGCTTCTTCTAAAACGGGTCCGTCTATATAATGTCCGTTTGGGTTTGGTCTGTCTAATACAATTACTTCAACTCCAGCTTCTGCACACGCTTCCATTACATAATGCAAAGAAGAAATATACGTATAAAAACGCGCGCCAACATCCTGAATATCAAAAACTACAATATCAATTCCTGCTAATTGTGCTGCAGAAGGCTTTTTATTTTTTCCATATAAAGAAACAATTGGCAAGCCAGTTTTAGTATCAAAACCATCTTTTACAACCTCACCTGCATCTGCTTTTCCTCTAAAACCATGTTCTGGTGCAAAAACTTTTTTAACGTTTATGCCATTAAAGTTGTGTAAATAATCTACCAAATGATGGGTAACTTTTTTAGACCCCATAACATTAGCCGCTACTTCTGCCCTTTCTAAAACAGACAACACAGATGTTTGGTTTGCAACAATTGCAACATTTTTTCCTTTTAACATGTTCAAGTACAAATTGGTACGCTCTGCTCCTGTTTTAATTTTTAAGGCTTCAGTTTTTTCCTTTTCAACTTTTAACTTTTTAACTTTTACACCAGAACTTTGTGCACAAGAAATCAGCTGAAAATTCAGCAGTAGAAATAAGAATAAATATGTACTTTTGAAAGGTTTAAAAACTATCATCAATTTGAATTACGAGTTATTTATTGCAAAACGCATTATTGCCGGTAAAAAGTATAAAAATAGCATTTCGTCGCCAATAATAAAAATTGCAATCACAGCAATTGCGTTAGGAATTATTATTATGCTAATTGCTGTAGCAACAGGTGCTGGACTGCAATATAAAATTCGCGATAAAATGGCTGGGTTTAAAGGCCATGTTCAAATTATCAATTACGATGCCAATAATTCTGATGTTTCTACGGTTCCTATTGATAAAAACCAAGAATTTTATCCGAAGTTTAAAAATATTGAAGGAATAAAAAATATACAAGTTTTTGCAAATAAGGCTGGAATTTTAAGAACAGAAACGGACTTTGAAGGCATTATTTTTAAAGGTGTTTCTACTGATTATGATTGGACTTTTTTCAACGAATATTTGATAGCTGGTAGAACACCCAATTTTAACCAAGATAGAACTAAAGAAGTTTTATTATCACAAACCATTGTAAATCGTTTACACCTTAAATTAAACGATATTATTTTAGCCACTTTTTTAAAAACGGCAAACAGCAAACTACCTTCTAATAGAAAATATACAATTGTAGGAATCTATAATTCTGGTTTTGCAGAATTTGACAAATCTATGATGATTGGTGACATTAGAGAGGTACAAAACCTGAACAAATGGACAGAAAACCAAATTGGTGGTTTTGAAGTACTTTTAGATAGTTTTGATAATATTGAAGCAAAAGGAGACGAAATTTATAAAGAGATTAGTCTAGACTTAAATGCAAAAACGATAGTAGATAGTTATCAAACGGTTTTTGAGTGGATAGAGCTTTTTGACAATAACGTGTGGTTTATTATAGCTATTATGATTTTAGTTGCCGGTATAAACATGATTACTGCTCTACTCGTTTTAATCTTAGAACGTGTACAAATGATTGGTATTTTAAAAGCCTTAGGAAGTAGCAATACTAGCATTAGAAAAATATTTTTATACAATGCTTCTTACCTTATTTTAAAAGGCCTTTTCTGGGGAAATATTATTGGTTTATCTATCCTTTTTGTACAATATTACTTTGAGCTAATCACCTTGAATCCGGAAACCTATTATGTAACAACAATGCCAGTTTATATCTCTTTAAAAGCTATTTTATTGCTAAATATTGGCACGTTAATAATGTCTTTTTTAATGTTGATTATCCCTTCTTATATTATTACTAAAATTCAGCCTTCTAAATCTATTAAGTTTGCATAAAAGCTTGTCTTGAGCTTGTTTAAATTTGGGCGTTTCTTTATCCTGAAGGCATTCAGGACCAAGTCGCGCTTTCCGTTATATCTTTTTATTTCTGTTGTATTTATAATAACTTCTAACTCTTAATACAAGTACTTCTATTCTTTATAAAAGGCATTACAAACCCGCTTAACATAAAAAGGATGCCACTGCAATCCCTAACGCAAACCATCTATTTACTTTTAGAATACACCTATAGCTAACACATAATTTGCGTTAGTGATTGAATGGCATGTTTGAGCTCTTTTTTTGTTTTAGATGAATCTAAAAACAAAAAAAAGCGAGTAATGAAAGCACGACCTTTTTAGGGAACGCCATAAAACCATACATAACTAAAGAAATAAAATTACTTCTTACCTATGCTATTACAGATGTTCTAACATACACTTTTACAATTTTTTATGTACTTAAAACAACATCTCTTGTATAAAATGTTCATTTTGTTGCACTAAACTTTAAGTAAGCAAATTACCTTTAAGACATAAAAGATTACTATAAATTTATTGCAAAAAACAAAAGAAAAAACCTTATTGGAAATAGAATCTATTTGCAATAGTTAAGTTAAAAATGTAATATTACAATACACTAAAAAGTTATTAATTTAATGAAAAAATTACCTACATTAATATTGCTTTTTTTATGCATCTCTTTTTACGCTCAAAAACCTTATAAAGATTATAATTTTGTAAATATTAAAGAAGGCATTCCTAAAGTAGGAGTTTCTTGTATTGTTCAAGATCATTTGGGTTTTATTTGGATTGGAACTACTGGCACTGGTGTTTACAAGTTTGATGGCATAGATTACACACCTTATAAGTTTAATTTTGAAAACACTAATTCTTTAAGTAACAACCTTGTACAATGCTCTTTTATAGATAGTAAACAACGGCTTTGGTTTGGTACAGAAGACGGTTTAAATCTTTACAATAGAGATTTAGATGAATTTATAAAAGTAAAATTAGATACAGATAATAATAACAAAGAAAATATTTTAGCTATAGAAGAAGACTCTTTAGGTAATTTATTGATTGGTACTAATAGAAAAGGTTTATATAAATTAAATATTAAAACACTTAAAGTAGGTGAAAAAATAAACAATTCTACGCAAGATCTAAGTATTCACAGCATTAAACACACCAAACAAGGCAAAACTTTTGTTGGTACCAATTTTGGTCTAAAAGAGATCGATTTTATTAATAATAAACTTATACAAACAAGGTTATTTATAGACAATAAAGAAACAATTAACCAATCTATTGAAGTTTTATTTTTAGATAACAATGATAATTTATGGATTGGTTTTGAAAGGGATGAAGGCATTTACAAATGTGGCTTAACAAATGACAGAAATAATAATATTGTAAGCTTAAAACAGTTCCATTTTACTGATAAAAAAATTATGGAAATCATTCAGTTATCAGATAATACAATCATGATTGGTACTGAAAATGATGGGCTTTTTCATCTAGACCAAAATAATGAAGTAATTAAAAATTATGTTTCTAGTAAAATAGATAAAAACAGCATATTACATAATTCTATTTGGGAACTATTTATAGACAAAAATGATAGAATTTGGATGGGTTACTTTAATAGCGGTATTGCTGTTAGCGATAAACTTTTTGATAAATTTAAAAATATTGAGTGTTTACCAAACAAAAACAACTCTTTAAACTTATCTTCTGTAACGAGTATTGTTAAAGATAAAAAAGGAAATTTATGGCTATCTACAGACGGTGGTGGTATAGATGTTTATAACCCTAAAACATCAAAAATAACACATATTAATAAAGATTCCAATAATCCATATTCTGGCCTAAACTCAGATTATATTGTTCACTTATTTTTAGATTCTAAAAATAATTTATGGGTTGCAAGTTGGGATCACGGAATTTTTCTTCTAAAAAATGGATCTAAAAAGTTTATCAACTTTAATAAAACAAATACCCCATCAAAATTTATCTCAAATACAATTAGAAGTTTTTCTGAAGATTCTAAAGGAAATATATGGATAGCTACTTATTTTGAAGGGCTTCACTCCTATAATCTAAAAACCAATAAATTTAGAAAATACGACTCCAAAGAATTTCTTAAACACAAATCTTTAAATAGTAAGATAATGAAAGTCTTTGTTTCTACTGATGATACTATTTGGGTTGGTACAGCAGATGGTTTGTTTAAAGTAAAAGATATTGGAAATAATAAATTTGAAATAGTTGCTTTAGGACCAAAAATGCAAGAGGCCTATGGTAATTTATCTGATGTAAATCACATACTTTCTATTTATGAATCTTCTGATAATACTATTTGGATTGGAACAAGAGGTGCTGGTCTTTGCAGATATAACAAAAATGAAGATTCTTTTACCTGGTATAATAAAACTATAGGTTTAGAAGAAGAAAACGTTTCTGCTATAATTGAAGATGAAGACCATAATATATGGGTTAGTGGTAATAATGGTTTAACTAAAATAAGTTTAAAAGATAAGAAGTTTACAAACTACACCTCCAATGATGGTTTATTATCTAATGATTTTAATTTTGGAGCTGTACTAAAAGATGAAAAAGGAACACTATATTTTGGTGATTTTAAAGGTTTAGATTATTTTAATCCTAAAGAAATAAAAACAAACGCTAGTTTACCCTCATTGCATTTAACCGATTTTAAATTGTTTAATGAGAAAGTGATTCCACAAACTAAAAATTCTCCTTTAAAAAAAGTAATCTCAGAAACAAAAAGCATTATACTATCTGATGTGCAATCTGTATTTACAATAGAATATACTGGGTTAAATTATACAAGACCAGAAAAAAATAGCTATGCCTATTATCTAGAAGGTTATGAAACTACCTGGAACTATGTTGGTCATAAAAGAAGTGCTACTTATACAAATTTAGATCATGGAGATTATGTTTTTAAACTTAAAGCATCTAATAATGATGGGGTCTGGAACGAAGTTCCGTTAGAATTAAATATTAAAATTCTTCCACCATGGTGGAAAACGAATTGGGCAATATTAAGTTATATTCTAATATTTATGTTTTGTATTTATCTATTAAACAGCCTAACTCAAAAAAGAATAAAAGAAAAAGAAATTCTAAAAAATGAACGTTTATTACAGACACAAAACGATGAATTAAACCAAAAGAAACTTCAATTTTTTACAAATATTTCTCATGAATTTAGAACTCCTTTAACCTTAATTATCAATCCTATTAAAGATATTATTAGTAACAAAGAATTAGATCTACCTCAAAGTGTTAATAATAAACTTGCTATTATTTACAAAAACACCAACAGACTCTATCGCCTAATTAATGAGTTAATGGATATTAGAAAATTAGAACATAACAAAATGAAAATTAGGGCAAGTAAAATTAATCTAATTGAATTTACTAAAAATATAGCCAACTATTTTCAAGAAGAAACGCTCAATAAAAACATTTTATTAAGTATCGATTCAGATGTACCAGATTTGGGTGTTTGGGCAGATGAAAAGATGTTAGAAAAAATTATATTCAACCTTTTATCTAATGCTATTAAAGCAACCCCTAAAGGAGGTGCCATAAATATCGATTTATTTTCTAATCATAAATTATATCTTTTACCGTTGGTTGATAAAAAACAACCTATAGAAGTTATAGAAATAGTAATTTCTGATACAGGAGCAGGATTAAATGAACAAGAAGTTGAAAAAATATTTGAACGTTTTTATCAAGTAGAAGACCAAAACAAAACATATATAGGTGGCACTGGTATTGGCTTAGAAGTGGTAAAAAGTTTTGTCTATCTTCATAAAGGAGATATTAAAGTAGAAAGTAAAGTAGGATCTGGAACCACTTTTAAAATTTTATTACCAACAGGTAAATCACATTACACAGAAGATCAAATTATATATGAAAATGATAAAAGAGTTAATAGCAAAGAACAGTTCTTGTTAATTGACCCTATTGAAAAGAGAGTACATTCTACGGATGAAACAGTCTTACATAAAACCAAAACAATTTTAATTGTTGAAGATAATTTAGAGTTATTAGATTATCTAAAAATAGAATTAAGTAAAGAATATAAGGTGTTTGTAGCTACAAATGGTATTGAAGGTCTTAAAACAGCTAAAGAGACATTACCAGACGCTATTATTACAGATATTGTAATGCCAGAAATGGATGGATTTATTTTTTGTAAAGCTATAAAAACAGATGCATCAACAAGTCATGTTCCTGTACTAATGTTAACAGCAAGAACAACTATAGAAAACAGAATTGAAGGTATAGAAAACGGAGCCGATGCTTACATGGTAAAACCTTTTGATTTAAAATTATTAAAACTTCGATTGTCACAATTAATAACAAGTAGGCAATTAATTTTCGATAAATTCTTTGGAGCAATTAGTGGTGCTGATGAAAAAATAAACTCAAACTCTATAGATAAAGAATTTATACAAAAATTACTAGACTATATAAACAACAATATTTCCGACTCTAATTTAAGTGTAGAAGAATTGGCATCACAATTAAAACTAAGCAGAAGTCAATTATATAGAAAAATAAAAGCCATTACAGGGCAAACAGTAAATGAATTTATTAGAAAAATAAGGTTAGAAAGAGCAAAACAAATTCTAGATTCTGGTAGAGGGAATATTAGTGAAGCATGTTTTAAAGTTGGCTTTTCTTCTCCTTCTTATTTTTCTAAATGTTTTAAAGCTCATTTTGGAGTTTTACCTTCTGAAATAGAGGTTAAAAAAGATACAAAAGTTTAGTAGTCCATTTCTGTTGCCGAAGAAATGAAAAAATTTGCTAAAAACTTGAATAAATTATAAGTAAAAAACTTAATAAGACCTTAATATGAAACTAATTAAAAACATAGTACTAGTTTTACTAACAAGCATAAGTACTCTTTCTTCAGCTCAAGAAACTGAGTTTTCTAAGCTATTACAGAATATTGACTCTAGAGAAAAAACGTCATTAAATGGCATGTGGGATATGATTGTAGATCCACTTGAAAATGGATATTATAACCATAGATTACTCCCTAAAGAGAAAGGATACTTTAGTAATTTACAAATGCAAACACCAGCTGACTTGATTGAATATAATTTTGAAACTAGTTTGCAATTAATGGTTCCTGGTGATTGGAATACTCAAACGGATAAATTGTACTATTATGAAGGAACCGTTTGGTACAAAAAAGACTTTAATTATACAGCCAACAATGATGAATTAACCTATTTATATTTCGAAGCAGTAAATTACGAAGCTATCGTTTACCTTAACGGAGAGCGCATTGGTTCTCATGTTGGTGGTTACACCCCTTTTCAATTTGAGATTACTAATAAATTAAAAAAAGGCAATAATTTTATAGTTGTAAAAGTAGACAACAAAAGAAAATTAGAGAATGTACCTACAGTAAATCAAGATTGGTGGAACTATGGAGGTATTACAAGGTCGGTACATTTAATTACAACTCCAAAATCACATATTACTGATTATTTAATTCAGTTACCAAAAGGAAACACCAATACAATTGAAGGTTGGGTATCCGTTAAGAATGGTAAAGATGGTAATGTGGTTAACTTGAGCATTCCCGAGCTCAACAAGTCAGTAAATTCAGTTCTAAAAAATGGAATAGCTAAATTCTCTATAAAAGCAAATCCCACACTTTGGGAACCAAAAAACCCAAAAACATATAAAGTTATTTTAAAAACGTTAACCGACAAAATAACAGATAACATTGGCTTTAGAACAATAACCACAGATGGCTCTAAAATTTTATTAAACGGTAAAAAAATATTTCTAAAAGGTATAAGCATTCACGAAGAAGCCCCATTTAAAACTGGTCGGGTAGTTTCTAAAGAAGAATGTAAAATATTGCTACAATGGGCTAAAGAATTAGGTTGTAATTTTATACGTTTAGCTCATTATCCGCATAGTGAAGCAATGGTTAAGGAGGCTGAAAAGATGGGTTTTATGATTTGGTCGGAAATACCAGTTTATTGGACCATTCAATTTGATAATAAAGATACCTATGCAAATGCAAAGAATCAACTTACCGAGATGATTTCACGTGATAAAAACCGGGCATCGGTAATATTGTGGTCTATGGCAAATGAAACGCCTGAAGGAGAAGCACGATTGTCTTTTATAGAAAATTTAGCAAAACAAACTAGAAAATTAGATAACACTCGACTAATTACAGCTGCTTTAGATACGCAAGGTTATGGAGATGATGGAAACTTAATTGAGGACCCTCTAGGAAAAATAGTAGATGTAATTGGTATTAATAATTATTGCGGTTGGTATGCCGGGGCAGTAGAAACCTGTTCTAAACTAAAGTGGGCTAGTGCATATAACAAACCCATGATTATGAGTGAAGTTGGTGGTGGAGCATTATTTGGCATGCATGGTAAAGAAAAGGAACGATGGACAGAAGAATACCAAGCAGAACTTTACAGAACAAATATTGAAATGATGAGAAATATTGATTTTATGGCAGGTTTATCTCCTTGGGTTTTGATGGACTTCCGTTCTGCAAGACGTCCTTTAAGAAGAATTCAAGATGATTTTAATAGAAAAGGGTTAATTTCGGAGCAAGGTATGAAAAAGCAAGCCTTTTTTGTCTTACAAAATTATTATCTCAAGGAAAACAAATAGAATACCATTGCGCTATTTAAATTTATAGGATAACCAAAAATTCAAGATTTTTTTAGACAAAAAATTGTTTAGTGCGTCTCTAGAAATCCGTGGAATTTCTAGAGACGCACTAAGCAGATTCTAAATGTTACATGTTCAATTAATAAGAGGTTCTCAATTCGAGTATTTTTTTCAGAAATTTTATATCGAGAACTTATCAATTAGAAATACATCATAAAAAAGAATCACTTTGTCTATTACCTCTAAAACTCTCATTATTTTATTGCTTTTATTATTTCGGATCTCTTAAAACTTTGCACATATATATGCTAGTTTATATTTCTGAATTAGCAAGACTCATGGATTTTTAAATAAAAATGCATTTTTTTTACGCAACTCGTATTTCCTAAGTTTTGCTTAAATTTCCACTACCTAATAAGCACTATGAAACAATTGTTGCGCACTATGAATTAAATGTAGCATCTATGTTAAATAAAGGTTAAATAGCAACAAAAGTTCTAAAAGCTGTATTTTTTGTTTTAAAAAATGCAGATATCTTACTATACATTTGGATAGTACAACAATGTTATGAAACAAACAAAAAACAGAAAAAAACTATTATATGAAGTACTATTAGTAATTATTATGTTATTACTATTAGTATTGATTTTTAATAATATATAATTCTAACCTATAGTTTCTGCACTGTTAAACAAACAAGTATTTTAATTAACCAATTAATATGAATGATGAAAAAATTTAAAGTCACGATTATTGCATGCCTAATATTATGTGTGCAGAATGTTTTTTCGCAAAACAAGACAATTACTGGTCAGGTAACTGATTCCGCAGGAAACACTTTACCAGGAGTATCAGTTGTAATTAAAGGAACTGTCAAAGGTACAAATGCAGATTTTGAAGGTAATTATACCCTATCTGATGTATCTCCTAGCAATGAGTTAGTTTTTTCTTATTTAGGAATGGATTCTCAAACAATTCTTGTTGGAGACCAAACTAAAATTAATGTAGTATTACAAGACAATCTAGAATCTTTAGATGAAATAATAGTAGTTGGGTATGGTAGCAAGAAAAAAAGCTTGGTTACCGGAGCAATTTCTAGTATTGATTCTAAACAAATTAAAAGTTCTTCTAACCAGAGAGTAGAAGCGGTATTACAAGGTAGAACTTCTGGTGTTACTGTATCTTCATCATCTGGATCCCCAGGTTCTGGTGCAAAAATAAGAATTCGTGGTGCGGGTTCTAGTGGAAATTCAGAACCGTTATTTATTGTTGATGGTATGAAAGCCTCTTCTATTTCAGATATTGCTCCGTCAGATATTGCAAATATAGAAATCCTAAAAGATGCTGCTTCTGCTGCCATATACGGTACAGAAGGTGCAAACGGAGTAGTTATTATAACTACAAAAAGAGGACGAAAAGGAGGTTTACAAGTCTCTTTTAATTCTCAATTTGGTATTCAATTTCTAAAAACAGACATGGAGTTAATGAATGCTTCACAATTTGTTACTTATATGAATGAAGCTGGTTTAACCAGTATTACAGATAATGGGTATGATACTAATTGGATCGATGAAACATTTTCTACTGCTATTATGCATAGAAATGATATTAACTTATCTGGAGCTACAGAAAAATTTTCTTATTATACTTCTGCATCTCATTTAGACCAAGATGGTATTGTTGGTGATGGAAGTACTTCTTTTAAAAGATCTACATTTAGAGTAAACTTAAAAGGAGATGTAGCAAAATGGTTAGAAGTTGGTGTTAATTCTACGTATTCTTCTTCTGATAAAAAAGGAATTCAGGAAAATAGTGACACAAGAGGAGTTATACAAAACATGCTTATTATAGATCCCTTAACACCTGTTACTTATGCAAATGGCTCAGTTCCTCAAACGGTTATAGATCGTTCTGAAGCTAACGGAGTTCCATTACTTAGAGATAAAAATGGTAATGTTTATGGATATCCAAGTTACTCTACTGGTGAAGTTGTAAACCCTGTAGCATATGCAAATGACATCAATAAAACTACTGTAGATTCTTATCAATTTTTAACTTCTGCATACTTAAAATTTAAACCTTTTGAAGGCTTTTCTTTTACAACAAGACTAGGATATGATAAAAATCAATGGGACACAAAAAATATGGTGAACCCTTATTATGTTTCATCAGAAGCGGCAAACACAACATATACCGGTTCTCAAACAATTGTAGAATCTAAAAGGTGGTTGTGGGAAAATTTTGCCTCTTATGAAAAAGAATTTGGTAACCATAATTTTAAATTATTGGCAGGATATTCTGCAGAAGAAACAAGAGTTAAAACACCAACGTCTAGAAGTGGTTCTGCTGCTATTGCCGATTTTGTAGGGTTTAACTTTGACCTACCAGAGTTTAATACACAAATAAATCAAATAGATCCATCACCAGATAATATGGTATCTATGTTTGGTAGACTTTCTTATGATTATTTAGGCAAATATTTATTCGAAGCTTCTATTAGAAGAGATAAATCAGATAAATTTCCAGAAGCAAACAAAGCGGGTACTTTCCCTGCATTTTCTACAGGATGGGTAGTTTCTAAAGAAGATTTTTGGAAAGCAGATTCTAAAATAGATTATCTAAAATTTAGAGCAAGTTGGGGGCAAAACGGAAGTAGAAGTAATCTTAATGGTAACTCAGATAAAACATATATTACCTCTACCATTAACGGACAAAGTCTCGATTATTTAGGGAATACAGGTGCTCAAATTACCGGATATTCTAACCTTAACTTAGTTTGGGAAACATCAGAACAATTAGATTTAGGTGTAGACTTAAGAACCTTAGATAACAGATTAACTTTCTCTGCAGATTATTACAAAAAAACTACCAGAGATGCTATTATTAACGACGGTTCATTAATTACACCTGGTTCCTCTGGTTTTATTTATAACGAGTTTAATTCTGGTACTATAGAAAACAAAGGTTTCGAATTTGAATTAGGATATGGTGATACTACAGAAAGTGGATTAAGATACAACATTAATGCCAACTTATCTACTCTACAAAATAAAGTAACAGAAATTTTACTTGTGCCAGAAGGCACTTCTCTTACAGGCGTTAGTGCTCCTCAAAACCCAGACGGAATTACTAGATTTACAGAAGGTCTGCCTTCTTGGTATTTCTACGGATATAAAACGGATGGAATTGACCCTGCAACCGGAGAGGTTATAAAAGTAGATACAGATGGAGTAAGTGGTATTACAAATGCTGATAAAACAAATATAGGATCTCCTCACCCAGATGTTTTATTTGGAGGTAACATCAGTTTAGGCTACAAAGCATTCGATTTTAACTTACAGTTTCAAGGAACTATTGGTAATGATATTATTGCAACTTATCATCAACCGTCTAGACCAATTACAAACAAACCTGTACATTTCTTTAATGAAAGATGGACAAAACCAGGTGATATAGCAACCTTTCCAGGTGCAGCAAATGTAATTTCTTCTTATGATACTGATTTAATGGTGGAGGATGGTTCTTTTATGAGAATTAAACAAATTCAATTTGGATATTCTTTACCAGAAAACACTATTAAAAAAATGCATATTAACAATTTAAGATTTTACGTTTCCTTAGATGACTTTTTCACCTTTACAGGTTATAAAGGCTTAGATCCAGAAATTGGAAACTTTAGCTATAATGCTATCGGTGTAGACAGAGGTTTTTATCCTACTGCTGCAAAAGTTGTATTCGGACTCTCTTTAGACTTTTAATAAAAACAATATCACATATTATGAAAAAAACAATTTTAACAATTATAGGAGTTCTTTTTCTAGGGTTTGTTTCTTGTAGCGATGAGTTTACAGAAAACCCAAGAATAAATGTTGAGGATTTAGACACCTTTTTTCTTGAAGAAGACAACGTAGAATCCGCTGTTATAGGCATCTATGATTTGATGCAATATAATTATGCCGTAGATTGGAGTAGTGTCTTTTTAGTAAAATTACTTCCAGGAGACGATGCAAATGCTGCTGGTGGTAATGCAGACGATCAGTCTCAACTTCAAGCGATAGATGATTATACAGATGTTTCTTCATCTAATGCTTCTATTACAAGTGTTTGGGATCTTTTCTACAGAACTATTTCATTATCAAACCTAGTTATCAATAATATATCAGATAGTGATTTAAGTAATAAAGACAGAGCTTTAGCTGAGGCTAAATTTATGAGAGCTTGGTGTTATTTTGAATTAACAACCATGTTTGGTGATGTTCCTTTAAGGTTAACAGTGCCAGAAAAAGTAGAAGACTTCGGAATCGTAAAATCATCAAGAGCAGATATCTATACCCAAATTGAATTAGATTTAACTGCTGCAATTGCCGATTTACCGGGTAAAGGTGCTTCCGATAGCTTTAGAGCTTGCAAAGAAACTGCAGAAGCATTAATGGGTAAAGTATTAGTTTTTCAAGAAAAATATAGTGAATCTATTCCTTTTTTCGAAGCTGTAATTAATAATCCTGCTATCGATTTAGAAGAAAACCCTGCAGATGTTTGGAGCATTAATCATGAATTTGGAAAAGAATCATTATTTGAAATAGGATATATTTCTACAACAGCAAGAGATTGGGGTAACTTTGCTTGGGGCGGTAGAAATGAAAGTAACCTACACATTCAATTGATGGGACCAAGAGGAGATGGTATCTTTGATCTTACTGGTACAGATCTTATTAATGGATGGGGATTTAACCTACCAACAAGAAAATTAATAACTGCCTTTGAAAGTGCCGGTGATACGAAAAGAAAAGCTGCTACTATTATGACAGAAGAGGAATTGATTAACGCAGGTGGTGCAGTAGATGCTACAAAAGCTACAGGAGGAGTAATTTGGGATTATGAAGGGGCTATAAGAATAAAATACGCAACTAAATCTGAAGACACAAGTGAAGACGGTGTTAAAGAATTAAATTACAGTACTAATTTTAGGTTATTTAGATATGCAGAAGTTTTACTTTTAGCTGCCGAAGCTTACAACAAAGCAGGAGGGCAAGATATTGCTGCTAGAACGGAATTAAATAAAGTACGTGTAAGAGCTGGTTTATTACCTGACAATACCTCTACTGGCACAGCACTATTTGATGTAATTGTAAATGAAAAATTCTTAGAATTAGCTCATGAAGGACAACGCTTTTGGGATTTAGTTCGTTGGGGAAGAGCTGCAACCGAATTATCTGGAACAGGCTATACTTCTAAAAACGATTTATTTCCAATTCCTATTACCGAAATAGATAAAAATCCTGAATTGACTATTGCTGATCAAAATCCTGGATATTAACAATTAACAACTTTAGTTCCCCAATTTTATTATATTACCAAATAAGGCAGCATAAATATTAATTTTATGTTGCCTTATTTATTTAAACTAAATGAAACAAATGTTTAGACTATACTCCTTTGTATTTGTTATTGTAAGTATTACTCGTTGTTCTACCAAAAACAACGATAACAAAGAATAAACCTTATTTTCTAAACGTTCTACTAGTTCAACTACTATTTATAAAATTACATCAATTACAGCTCTATTTATTTGTGATGAGGCATTTCTATTCGAAATATTGATAATGATGGTTTCGACGATCTTTTCTTTATAGGAAATAAAATGTTATGATAAAGGAGGAAAATAAGATGTCCTTATTGCTAGAGGCTTGCTAGAATCAGAAGTAGAAATTGCAAGAAATGATGCAAGTTACGCTTGTTTTTAAAAGAAAAAGGAGATAGAAATTCAATACTTTTTTCTCTTTTAGAAAGTGATTTTTAGACTTCTGCAAAAGTTAAAGAAATGTCTATAATAACAATATATTTTAATTGAAAAGAATAAGGATGCTGTACAATATTTAAAGATGACAAATAAGAATCTTAACTATAAATAGTAATTAAAAATTAATTTCATATAAAAAATAGGGTTAAACCATAAAAAGTTTAACCCTGTTTTTTATTTACAAACTTTCCTAAATTATTTTTTAAGAGAAAAAGATGTTTTTAAACCTTGAGAAGCGTTTGGTCCAACCCAAAGATTAAAACTTCCTTCTTCAGCTGCTTTAATTAATTTATGATTTACAAACTCTAAATCTTTAGCAGAAATTATAAAAGTTACTTCTTTTGTTTCACCACTTTTTAAGAATACATGCTCAAATCTTTTTAACTCTTTAACAGGTCTAGTAATGCTGCCAACAACATCTTGTATATAGAGTTGTGCTATTTCTTTACCATCCTTTTTACCTGTATTTGTAATAGATACATTAACTTCTAAATCTTCATTAAAATTGATAGTTTCTTTAGATAAAGAAATATCTGAATATTTAAACGTTGTGTAAGATAAACCATAACCAAAAGGAAAGTGCGGTGTAAAACCAACATCTAAATAATGAGATTTATTACCTAAAGAACTTTGCCACGCCGCAACAGGTATTTTATCCATAGAAATATAATTAGTACTATCTGCAGGTCTACCTGTATTTTTATGATTATAGAAAAAAGGTAACTGTCCTGCTGTTTTTGGCCAAGAAACAGGCAATCTTCCTTGGGGAGATTTTATTCCGTTTATAACTTCATACAAAGCCTCTCCTCCCATAGTTCCTGGATGCCAAGCCATTAAAACTGCAGCTGTTTTGTCTATAATGTTTGTAAAGGTAATTGGTCTACCTGCCATAATTACTAAAACAATTGGTTTTCCTGTTTTAGCCAATTCGTTAATTAATTCTTCTTGAGCTCCTGGTAAATTCATATTTGCTCTACTATGTGCTTCTCCAGATAAAATAGCCTCTTCACCTCCAAAAAATAAAATTACATCAGATTTTTTAGCAATATTAATTGCTTCCTGAAATCCTTTATTAGACGTATCTCTACTATATTCTAAACCTTTTGCAAACAGAAAATTGGTACTTGCTTTTTTGTATGCAGCTAATGGTGTATTGGTATGTTCTTTTTCTCCATCAAAAGTCCAAGTACCTAATTGTTCGTGTGGCGCATTTGCTAACGGACCAATAATGGCAACGTTTGTTTTTTCTGAAATAGGCAATATTGAATTCTTGTTTTTTAATAATACCATACTTTCAATCGCTGCTTTTTTAGCTTCTTTTAAATGACTTTCTGCGTACAAATTACCCGTATGTTCTTTGTTTCTGTATGGATTTTCGAAAAGACCAAGTCTAAATTTAATTCGTAAAATATTACGTACAAATTCGTTTAACTCTTCTATACTTACCTTTTTTTCTTTTATCAATTCTTTTAAATGGTTCTCATAAGCTTCACTATTCATTTCCATATCTAATCCTGCTTTTGCAGCTAATTCTGCAGCATGCTTTTCGTTACTAGCAAAACCATGAGCAATCATTTCTGTAACCGAATCCCAATCACTTACAACAAAGCCATCAAATTGTAATTCTCCTCTTAAAACATCTTTCAATAAAAACTTATTTCCTGTAGCTGGAATTCCGTTTATTTCGTTAAAAGAACTCATTACAGTTGCAGCACCTGCATCTACAGCAGCTTTAAATGGTGGTAAATAAATATTTCGTAAAAGAGGTTCACTTAAATTAACAGTGTTGTAATCTCTACCTCCAATAGCAGCACCATACCCAATATAATGTTTTGCAGAAGCTGCCATTCTATAGGGATTACTTAAATCATCTCCTTGAAAACCTTTTATATAAGCAGCTCCTAAAACGGTTGCTAAATAAGGATCTTCTCCGGGAGATTCTGCAACTCTTCCCCATCGGCTATCTCTTGCAATGTCTAGCATTGGAGCAAACGTCCATCGTATGCCTGATGACGTCGCTTCAAAAGCAGCAATTTCAGAAGTTTTTTCTACAATTTGAGCATCCCATGTTGCTGCTAATCCCAATGGAATTGGAAAAATAGTTTTAAAACCATGAATCACGTCTCTACCAAAAATTAATGGAATTCCGTTTGGGCTCTCTTCAACAGCTATTCTTTGTAGTTCATCTACATAGTCTAAATTCATGATGTTTAAAAAAGCACCTACATTTCCTTTTTTAACAGATGCTATTAATTTTTCAGGAAGCTCACTTTCTGTGCTATGCATGCCTCTTAAATTGGTTTGTCCAATTTTTTCTTCTAAAGACATTTTAGAAAGTAAAGTTTCAATCTTAGCTTCATTAGTTGAGTCTTTTACAAAAGACGAATTCTTGTTTTCTTTACAACTTATAATTGTTACCAATAGCAGTAATAAAAAGAATCTTTTTTTCATAATATTATTCATTTTGCTGGTTTATTTTCTATCAAAAAGGTGCTTTTTACACCTTTAACTCCCTGTCTGATTTTGAAAAAACTCATAAAACATCATTTTTCCAGGCACAGTTCAGTGAGATCTACACTTATATAGATTATTTAAAAAGTGTCTAATTTTTTTATTCAAAAAAAGCAGCACAAAGTAAGTTCATACTGCTTTTTCACAATTAACAACTCAAGTTAAAACAATTCAAACTTAATTTTTTTTACAATATTATTCGATGCATTTCCTACATATAAATAATAAGTACCGTCCTCTACAGACCAATCAGAAATATCGGTATTATAATACCCCAATGATGATGCATTCATAGAAATAGTAACTAACTTATTTTCTCCTTTTTCTAAATAAACTTTAGAAAATCCTTTTAATTCCTTTACAGCTCTTTTTACTTTAGATTTATGTTTTCCTATATAAACTTGTACAACCTCTGCTCCTTCTCTATTACCTGTATTAGCAACTTCTAAAGTTACTTTTATCTGATCTTTTTTAGTGTAATTTTCTTTATCCAACTTTACATCAGAAATCTTAAAATTAGCATAAGACAAACCAAAGCCAAAAGCATATTGAGGTTTAATTTTTCTAGTATCAAACCATCTATACCCTACTAAAATATCTTCGATATATTCTTGATTAACGCCATCTCCCGGATATGAAATTTGACCAAATGTATGCGCTGCATTGTCATTTAATTCTTTTGGAAAAGAAAAAGGAAGTTTCCCAGAAGGATTTACATCTCCGCTCACAATATCTGCAATGGCAAGTCCTGCAGTACTCCCTAAATACCAGGTTTGTAAAATTCCTTTGGTTTTAGAAATCCAAGGCATTTTTACAGCGTTTCCTGTAACCAATAAAAAACCTAGATTTTTATTTACTTCGTAAATTTCGTTTATTAACTTCTCTTGTCCATAAGGCAAATCAAAATCTTCTCTATCATCTCCTTCACTATCTTGAAGATGGTTTTTGTTTAATCCACCAATAAAAAGAACAACGTCTGCTTTTTTAGCAACCTCAATTGCTTTTACATATAAAGAATCTTGGTTTAAAGTTGCAGGAAGCACTTTGTCGTAAACAGGTGCTCCAGATTCATATCCCATTGTATAAATAATGGTTGCATTTTTATATCTTTTTTGAATCCCTTGTAAAGGAGATATTTCGAAAAGAGGTTTTAATTGAGAAGAACCTCCTCCTCTTGTCATGTTTCTCGTTGCATTTTCTCCAATAACTGCAATTGTTAATCCTTTTTGGTCTTTAATAGGAAAAAAATTATCGTCATTTTTTAACAATACAATACCTTCTGTAGCTACTTTTCTAGCTGTTTGATAATGCTCTTTATTATTTAATTTCCCTAAAGGTCTGTTTGGGTTCAAGTTTGTACGATACATTAAACGTAAAATTCTACGTACTTTATCATTCACTAAATCTTCACCTAATTCACCCTCTTTAATTGCTTTTAAAAATGGTTTAGCTAAATAATAATATTCGTAATGGTTAACTGTACCTGTTCCTAGGCCATCCGTTCCTGTCCCCATTTCCATATCAAGGCCATATAAAGCAGCTTCTTTTGTGTTATGAGCAGAGCCCCAATCACTAATTACAACACCATCAAACTTCCAATCTGTTTTTAAAATTTCACTTAAAATTTTATGATGCGTTGTATGTTGTCCTCTAAATTTATTATAAGCCCCCATTAAAGCCCAAGTATTTCCTTTTTGCACCGCTGCTTTAAATGCAGGTAAATAAATTTCATGCAAAGCTCTATCGCTAACTTCTACATTTATCTTATCTCTCCAATGTTCCTGATTATTTAAGGCATAATGTTTTACACAAGCAGCCACACCATTTTTTTGGACTCCTTTAATATATGTTACTACCATTGATGATGCTAGAAAAGGATCTTCTCCTAAATACTCAAAATTTCTACCATTTAGTGGTGTTCTATAAATATTGACACCAGGCCCTAGTAAAACATCTTTTTTTCTATATCTAGCTTCTTCACCTAAACTAAAACCATATTCTTCAGCTAATTCAGGGTTAAAACTTGCTGCTAAACATGTTAATGCAGGAAAAGCAGTTATGGCATCATTCGTCCAACCTGCTTCAGACCAAGCATCCCAACTAATTTCTTCTCTAACCCCATGCGGTCCATCAGACATCCATACTTCTGGTATTCCTAATCTAGCAACTCCTTTTGTACTAAATTTAGATTGCGCATGCGTCATAGCTACTTTTTCTTCTAAAGTTAAAACAGCTATAATACTATCTATTTTAGCTTCAATAAATTCAGAAGAAATCTGGTTTTTCTCTAATTGAATTGTTGGTATTTTATTTTGGCCTATAATATGTGGAATATGTAAGCATAAAATAACACTTAATAACAGCTTGCTTTTTTTAAATGAAAATCTCATCATTACTATTAATTTACTAGGTTGTTTCTATTTCATAAAATTACTTTTTAACAGAATAGATGTATGCAACTATTTCAACTAACATTAAAACATTTGTTGCAATCCTTCTATAAACCTTACTTTCAGAGAGCCAATAAGACATTTGAGCTATCTTTTGCTTTAGATGTTCCATTCATACATTTTTATTCTTTTTATGTTTACAATACATTGATAACAATGTAATAATAGAGAAATTTAAAGAAAAATAATCCTTTTAAATCATTTGAAAAGTGAAATACACGGTATTAAAAACTGAAGCATTACAACTCAAGTATTAAACATAATAAATTAATAATTGAAGATTTTGAATCTAAATTATAAATAGCCAAAAAGCAATACAAGCTATAATTCATTAAATAAACAGGAAGATCAATAAAATAACAATTTTATGATTTTCTTCTTTTACCAATGCTGCATTTACAAACCAAAAACGGATAATTTCATCATAAAAAAACTTATACAATTAGAAAATGTTAAACATACATAAAGTTCCTTTAAAGGAAAAAATAGGATACGCGCTTGGAGATGGTGCTGCCAATATAGCTTGGAGAGGAGTTGCCGCTTTTCTGTTTATTTTCTATACAGATGTTTTTGGATTGCATCCTGCTACCGTAGGTCTTTTAATGCTAGTATCTCGTTTTAGTGATGGTATTAGCGATATTTTAATGGGAATTATTGGAGATAGAACCAAATCTAAATACGGAAAATTTAGACCTTGGATTTTATGGACAGCAGTCCCTTTAGGTTTAAGTCTTTCCTTGTTATTTTCTAGTCCAGATTTAAACCCTACAGGTAAAATTATCTATGCCTATATTACCTACATCGCTTTTACATTAATTTATACTGCAAATAATGTTCCGTACGGAGCCTTAATGGCGGTTATGACAGGCAATGACAAAGAAAGAACTAGTATTGGTTCTTTTAGAATGGTTGGTGCATTTGCTGGAGGAATGTTGGTACAAGGAGTCTTGCTTTTCTTGGTCGCTTATTTTGGGAATGTAAACCCTATTATTAAGGTTGATAAATTAGATACTGAAAAATTTAAAGTTGAAATATCTGCACCTAAAGACGTTTTAAATGCTAATATTAAAACAGAAAACGGAATTGCTTTATTTACTTGGGACACTATTGAATCTAAAGAAAATACTCCTACAAAAGGAAAAAGTTTTACTATAGAAGCCAATAAAAATTACACATTTATTGTTACCGGAGAAAAAGATATTAATGAAAAGTCTTTTTCTATTATTGATCAAAAAAAAGGATATAGCAATTCTATGTATATCATGTCTATTTTTTTAACCTTGTTTATGGTTATCACTTTTTACACCACTAAAGAAAGAGTGTTGCCTCCAAAAGATCAAAAAACAAATTTAAAACAAGATTTAAAAGACTTAATAAAAAACAAACCTTGGTTAATTTTATTAGCCATAGGCCTATTGTTTAATGTGTACAATTCTATAAAACAAGGAATTGTTGTCGTTTACTTTACACATTATTTAAACAATCAATTATTAGCAGCCAGTTTTATGGTCGGTTTAATGTTAGCCTCTATTGCAGGTGCTATGATAACGGCTCCTTTAGGTAGAATATTAGGAAAACGGATGTTATTTATTTATGCTTTATTATTTTCCGGAGGTGTAAATGCATTTCTAGTTTTTTGTGGTCCGAATGATATTTCTATGATTTTTGCCTTAGGTATTATCTCTGAATTTGGCGCAGCAATTCTACCTACTCTGTTCTTTGTAATGTTAGGGGATGCAGCAGATTATTCTGAATTTAAAAATGGAAGAAGAGCCACAGGATTGGTATATTCCGCAGGTTCTTTTGCTACAAAATTTGGAGGAGGAATTGCGGGTGCTATTATTGGTTTGGTTTTAGCAGCGTTTCATTATAGTGGTCAAGATGCCGTTGCCATAGAAGGTGCACTACCAGGAGTTGTTATGTTAATGAGTTGGGTTCCTTCTTTAATTACAATTTTAGCAGCTATTGTAATGCTCTTTTATCCGCTTACCGAAACAAAGTTAGATGAAATTACATTAGAATTAAACACAAGAAGATTAAAAGAAAAATAGAATTTTTAAATATTGATATTATATACTTATGAATAAATTTCCAAAAGATTTTGTTTGGGGAACAGCTACATCATCTTATCAAATAGAAGGTGCAAGTGATTTAGATGGAAAAGGTCCTTCCATTTGGGATGCTTTTTGCAAAATTCCTGGTAAAATAAATAATAATGAAACAGGTAACGTTGCCTGCGATCATTATCATCTATTTAAAGAAGACATCAAATTGATGCAAGAAATGGGCGTTAAAGCCTACCGTTTTTCAATTGCTTGGTCTAGAATTATGCCAACAGGAAAAGGAACTGTGAATGAAAAAGGAATTCAGTTTTATTCAGAATTAATTGATGAGCTTTTAAAAGCAGATATTGTTCCTTGGGTAACACTGTATCATTGGGATTTACCTTTGGCCTTACAAATGGAAAATGATGGGTGGTTACACAAAGATATTACAGATTATTTTAAAGAATATGCCGATGTTTGTTTCAATCGATTTGGTGATCGCGTAAAAAACTGGATTACATTAAACGAACCTTGGGTCGTTTCTATTTTAGGCTATGGACAAGGAGTTTTTGCTCCTGGTAGAGTTTCTAATTCAGAACCTTATTTGGCTGGTCATCATTTAATTTTATCTCATGCAAAAGCCGTAAAATTATACAAGGAAAAGTATGCGCATCAAAATGGAGAAATCGGAATCTCTAATAATTGTGATTGGCGAGAACCATTAACAGATAGCAAAGAAGATAAGGATGCTGCCGAAAGAGCGTTAGAATTTTTTATTGCTTGGTTTGCCGATCCTATTTATAAAGGAGATTACCCTGAGGTAATGAAAGAACGATTAAAAGAACGTCTTCCCTGTTTTACTGAAGATGAAAAAATATTGATAAAAGGATCTTCAGACTTTTTTGGGTTGAATCATTATACAACTATGTATGCCGCAAATTCTGATGGAATTATAAAAGAAGTGGCAGTTAACGGAAATGGCGGTATTTCTGAAGACCAAGACGTAGATTTAAGCGTAGATAAAGACTGGAAAGTAACTTTAATGGATTGGGCAGTGGTGCCTTGGGGCTGTAAAAAGTTATTAAAATGGATAGATAAGCGTTACGATAAACCTAATATTTACATCACAGAAAATGGTTGTGCGTATCCAGATAAATTAATCGATGGTAAAATTGATGACCAAGAAAGATTAGAATTTTATCAAGGTTATTTAATAGCTTGTCAAGAAGCAATCGCTGAAGGTGTTAATTTAAAAGGATATTTTGCCTGGTCTTTTATGGATAATTTTGAATGGGCTTTGGGTTATGAACAACGATTTGGTTTGCATTATGTAGATTTTAAAACTTTAGAAAGAACCCCTAAAAAATCTGCCTATTGGTTTAAAAAAGCCATAAAAAATGATAGTGCAGAAGTAACCTTATAATTATAAAACCATCTATACTTTATCTAAAAAAAGGAAGTACAGATGTTTTTTTTATCCAAATAATTCAAAAAAAATCTTCCTTTAAATTTCTTAAATAAAATAAATATCTCTACTTATTTTATTACTTTTCCTTTTGTAGTACTTTAGCACTATACCATATGCACTAAAAACAACTAAAAATTGGTTCCTAAAATTAAAATCATATTATTTTTAAGCATTATTCTTTGTTTTGGATGTTCTAAAAACACAAAACATCAAAATGAATTAGGCCATGAAACCAGCCCCTATTTATTACAACATGCAAATAATCCTGTAAATTGGAAAGCTTGGAATGATAAGACATTACAACTTGCAAAAGATAAAAATAAGTTAATTATTATTTCTATTGGTTATTCTGCGTGTCATTGGTGTCATGTAATGGAAGAAGAAAGTTTCGAAAACGATTCTATTGCCAAAATAATGAATGAAAACTTTATAAATATTAAGGTTGATAGAGAAGAAAGACCAGATGTAGATAATGTGTATATGAATGCAGTACAATTAATGACTGGCAGTGGCGGTTGGCCTCTAAACTGTATTGCGTTACCCGATGGTAGGCCTATTTATGGTGGAACCTATTTTACAAAAGAACAATGGGAAGAAATTTTGTTAAACATCTCTAAACTCTATAAAGAAACCCCAGAAAAAGCTATTGAATATGCAGAGCGTGTAACGGAAGGCATTCAGAAATCTGAATTAATTACCATTAGAAAAGATACAGCCGATTTTAAAGATACAGATATTAAAAACGCTGTTTCAAACTGGCAACAAAACTTAGACACTGTTTATGGTGGATCAAATAGAGATATTAAATTTCCGATGCCGAATTCATTGGAATTTTTATTAAGATACAGTTATCAATTTGAAGATAAAAGCATAAAAAATCATCTAGAAATAACGTTAACTAAAATGGCTTTTGGTGGAATTTATGATCAAATAAATGGCGGATTTTCTAGATATTCCACAGATAAAAAATGGCACATTCCTCATTTTGAAAAAATGCTTTATGACAACGCACAGCTTGTTAGTTTGTATGCAAAAGCCTATCAGAACGATAAAAAAGAATTGTACAAAACAGTAATTGAAGAAACTTTAGATTTTGTAAAACATGAATTAACAGACCAAAATGGAGCTTTCTTTTCTTCTTTAGATGCAGACAGTAAAAATGCTGAAAACGAATTAGAAGAAGGTGCTTATTATTATTTTACGAAACAGGAATTGCAACATTTAATTACTAAGGATTACTCATTATTTGAAGATTATTATAATGTGAATGATTTTGGCTTGTGGGAAAAAGACCTATTTGTTTTAATTAGAAATTCAACGAATGTAGCATTTGCAGACAAACACAATATAAGTACTGATTTGCTTTCATCAAAAGTAAAAAATTGGAAAACAATTCTTAAAAAAGCCAGAGCACAAAAAGCAAAACCAAATTTAGATGATAAGGTTTTAACTTCTTGGAATGCCTTAATGATAAAAGGATATACAGATGCATATAAAGCGTTAAAAAACGAAGATTATTTAAAAATAGCTCTTAAAAATGCTAACTTTATATTAAAGAATCAATTACAAAAAGACGGAAACCTTTACAGGAATTACAAAAACGGAAAAAGTACTATTAATGCCTATTCCGAAGATTATGCTACTTTAATAGATGCTTTTATCAATTTGTATGAAGTTACCCTTGATGAAAAATGGTTAACTACCTCCAAAAAACTAATGGACTTTACTTTAGAAAACTATTTGAATAAAGAAAACAATATGTTTTACTTTACGTCAAATAAAGATCAAAAAATAATATCAAGAAAAGTAAAAGTTGATGATAACGTTATAGCTTCTCCCAATTCTATTTTAGCAAATTGTCTGTTTAAATTAAGCCTTTATTATTCTGATACTAATTATAACAAAATTTCAAATCAGATGCTTCACAATATGAAAGATGATGTTTTAAAAAGTCCTTCTAGTTATAGTAATTGGTTAAACCTGATGACCAATTATACCAGACCTTTTTATGAAGTGGCAATTGTTGGTGCTAAAGCATCCGTTCTTAAAAATGAATTTCAAGAGAACTACATTCCGAATGTTATTATTGTTGGTTCTACAAAAGAAAATGCGAGCGTTCCTTTATTAAAGGATAAATATGTAACGGATAAAACCTACATTTACGTTTGTAATTTTGGGGCTTGTAAATTGCCTCAAACAGAAATTACAAAAGCTATTGAATTGATACAAAAATAAATTACAAAACTAAAAAACCATCTCTTTCGAGATGGTTTTTCTAAATCAACTAATTCAAATAATTTACACAATGAAAACAGTTTACTACGTTGTCTTCATATTTATGAAAGCAAGTTCTGTGCCAAGATCTATTTGAATTGTATTTTTAAGATATATTTTAAAAAAGTATTCCTTAACTCCTTCTCTTTTTTACTTTAGAAACCATTGGTACTGCTTTTTTTAATGCTTCTACAATAGAATACGCAGCCGGACAAATAGCAGTATTTGCAACTGTCAATTCAGAAATATTGATAAACTTTTTTCTATTTGTATGAGGATATTCGGCACATGCTTTAGGACGAACATCATAAATAAAACAGGTATTATCAGATTCATCGAAGAAAGAACATGGCGCCGTTTTTAACACCATAAAATCGTCTTCGTCTCTTTCTAAATACTGATTTGTAAAAGCAGCAACTTTCATTTTTAAATGCTTAGAAATACGTTCTACATCTTTATCCGTAAAAATAGGGCTTGTTGTTTTACAACAATTTCCACAAGCTAAACAATCTGTCTTTTCAAACTCCTTATCGTGCAATTCTTGCACCACATAATCAAAGTTTTTAGGGACTCTTTTTTTTACATTCGCAAAATATTTTAGACTTTCTTTTTTAGCTTCTTCTGCTAATTTTGGTAGTTGTTCTAGACGTTTTTCCATTATGCAAAAATACAATTATTCTTGACCAAAAATCGTTCTAAAAAACAAATAAAATATGTAATTTTGCATTTCAATTTTCAATACCATATGAGCATTCAAAATAGTATAGAAACCAAAGTAAAAGAAGGTTTTTTAGCATTATACAATACCGAAATTCCAACTGTAGAATTTCAGGCAACCAGAAAAGAATTTGAAGGAGATATTACAGTAGTAGTATTCCCTTTATTACGCTACAAAAAAGGAAATCCTGTTCAAATTGGTGAGGATTTAGGAAAATACATTGTAGAAAATGTTACAGAAATCACTAATTACAACGTAGTAAAAGGTTTCTTAAACCTAGTAATTGACGATAGTTTTTACACAAACTTCTTTAACGCAATATACTCAGATGCTACTTATGGTTTTGTTTCGCCAAAGGCGGATGAAAAAGCAGTAATGGTAGAATACTCTTCGCCAAACACCAACAAACCTTTACACTTAGGCCATGTTCGTAATAATTTATTAGGGTATTCTGTTGCAGAAATTATTAAAGCTGCAGGTAAAAAGGTGTACAAAACGCAGATTATTAACGACAGAGGTATTCATATTTGTAAATCTATGTTGGCCTGGGAAAAATTCGCTCCCAATGGGAGTGATGGACAAAAAGAAACTCCAGAAAACACCGGTTTAAAAGGTGATAAATTGGTGGGTAATTACTACGTAAAATTCGACCAAGAATATAAAAAAGAAATTGCGCAATTAATTGCGGAAGGAAAAACGGAAGACGAAGCTAAAAAAGAAGCTCCGTTATTTGTAGAGGCACAACAAATGTTGTTGAAGTGGGAAGCTGGAGATGCAGAAGTTGTTGCTCTATGGAAAGAAATGAACTCTTGGGTGTACAAAGGTTTTGAGGTTACTTACAAAAGTATGGGTGTAGATTTTGACACTTTATATTATGAAAGTAACACCTATTTATTAGGAAAAGATGTAGTTGCACAAGGTTTAGAAAAAGGTGTATTCTATAAAAAAGAAGACGGTTCTGTTTGGTGTGATTTAACCGAAGATGGTTTAGATGAAAAAATTGTGTTACGCTCTGATGGTACAGCAGTTTACATGACCCAAGATATTGGTACTGCTATACAACGTGTAAAAGATTATGCAGATGTTGGTGGTATGGTGTATACGGTAGGAAATGAACAAGATTATCATTTTCAAGTATTATTCTTAATCTTAAAGAAATTAGGATTTGATTGGGCAAAACAATTGCATCATTTAAGCTACGGAATGGTAGATTTACCATCTGGTAAAATGAAATCTAGAGAAGGTACTGTAGTTGATGCAGATGATTTAATGGATGAAATGACGGCAACGGCCAAAGAAATTTCTGAAGAATTAGGGAAATTAGATGGGTATTCTGATAAAGAGAAAAACGAGTTATACGAAACGATTGGTTTAGGTGCTTTAAAATACTTTATTTTAAAAGTAGATCCTAAAAAGAGAATTTTGTTCGACCCAAAATCTTCTGTAGATTTTCAAGGAAATACAGGTCCTTTTATTCAATATACATACGCTAGAATTCAGTCTATTATTAGAAAAGCAGATTTTGATTACTCGCAACCTCTTACTATTGAATTACATGAAAAGGAGAAAGAATTGTTAAAACAATTAGAATTGTACCCTGAAACTGTACAACAAGCTGCTGCCAATTATTCACCAGCAATTATTGCAAATTACACATACGATTTGGTAAAGGAATTTAATTCTTTTTATCAGAATGTACATATATTAGGAGAACAAGATCTAAATAAAAAAGTTTTTAGAGTACAATTGTCTAAAAAAGTAGCGGAAACTATAAAATCTGCCTTTTTATTGTTAGGAATTCAGGTTCCGGAGAGAATGTAAATTAGTTAATACTAGCATTGGCTATAAACATAAAAGTTAGTAAATTAGCATGCGTTAAGGATTGAAGTGACATCCTTTTGCTTTTTAGCAAAAGATATAACGGAAAGCCTGTTAAAACGCCCAAATAAAAAATATTAAAAGATAATTTTTGAATCTTTTAATCATAAATTTTTAAATAAATCAAAATGAAATACGACATCATTATTATTGGAAGTGGTCCTGGAGGTTATGTAGCAGGAATTAGAGCTTCTCAATTAGGCTTTAAAGTTGCCATTGTAGAAAAAAGTGAAATAGGTGGAATTTGTTTAAACTGGGGATGTATACCTACAAAAGCATTGTTAAAATCTGCTCAAGTTTATGATTATTTAAAGCATGTAGACCAATATGGTTTAAAGGCTGAAGCTATTGACAAAGATTTTGAAGCTATTGTAAAAAGGAGTCGTGGTGTTGCTGATGGAATGAGCAAAGGTGTTCAATTCTTAATGAAGAAAAACAAAATTGATATTATTAACGGTTTTGGTAAAATAAAAACTGGTAAAAAGGTTGATGTTACTGCTGAAGATGGAACCGTAACTGAATATAGTGCAGACAATATTATTATTGCAACTGGTGCACGTTCTAGAGAATTACCAAACTTACCACAAGATGGTAAAAAAGTAATTGGCTATAGACAAGCAATGAGTTTACCTGAACAACCAAAATCTATGATTGTTGTTGGTTCTGGTGCTATTGGTGTTGAGTTTGCGCATTTTTATAATTCAATGGGAACTGAGGTTACTATTGTAGAATTTATGCCAAATGTTGTGCCTGTAGAAGATTTAGATGTTTCTAAACAATTTGAGCGTTCTCTTAAAAAATCTGGAATTAAAGTAATGACAAATTCTTCTGTAGAGTCTGTTGATACTTCTGGTGAAGGAGTTGTTGCTACCGTAAAAACTAAAAAAGGAGAAGAAACGTTAACTGCTGATATCTTATTATCTGCAGTTGGAATTAAATCTAACTTAGAAAATATTGGTTTAGAAGATGTTGGTATTATTACTGATAGAGATAAAATATTAGTAAATGATTTTTACCAAACAAACATACCTGGTTATTATGCTATTGGTGATGTTGTTCCTGGACAAGCATTGGCACACGTTGCTTCTGCAGAAGGAATTACTTGTGTAGAGAAATTAGCTGGTTTACATACAGAACCAATCGATTACGGTAACGTTCCTGGTTGTACCTACGCGTCTCCAGAAATTGCATCTGTTGGTTTAACGGAAGCGAAAGCTTTAGAGGCTGGATATGAATTAAAAATTGGTAAATTCCCGTTTTCTGCATCAGGTAAAGCAAGTGCAGCTGGTAACAAAGATGGTTTTGTAAAAGTTATTTTTGATGCTAAATATGGCGAATGGTTAGGATGCCACATGATTGGTGCTGGTGTTACTGATATGATTGCTGAGGCTGTTTTAGGACGTAAATTAGAAACTACAGGTCATGAAGTACTGAAAACAATTCACCCTCACCCAACCATGAGTGAAGCGGTTATGGAAGCTGTTGCAGATGCTTATGATGAAGTGATACATTTATAATAATTAAAATTATGGGTCGTTTCTCGTTTAAACGAAGAATTTCGACATACAGAATATTACATTCAACGAAAACCGTAGCTAAATGCTACGGTTTTTTTGTACTTTTAAATCATAAACAATTAATTAAAAGAAATAGTATGAAAGCAAAATATAAAGGTGTATTAGATTTAGGAGAACAGTTAGCTATTGCAAATGGTGATGTAAAAGAAGAAAATGGTATTTTACACGTAACAGGAACAGCAAAGAATCAATATGAAAAAAACCTTCTTTGGGATAAAATAAAGGAAATTGGTGGCGAAAGCCCAACAGACATTATGGCAAATATTGAAGTTGCAGATACTTCTGTTTTTGCGAACCACATCGTTGTAAAAGGAGAAACTTTAGGTAAAATATCTAAAAAGTATTATGGTATATCAGGAAAATACAATGCTATTTTTGAAGCCAATACAAACATCTTAAAAAACCCAGACGCTATTCAAATTGGTCAGGAATTAGTGATTCCTAATTTATAGGAAATTACAAAAAATTGAGTTTTAAAAACCGAAGGAATTTCCTTCGGTTTTTTTATATTTGAAATCATATAAATATAAGACATGAATCCAAAAGAAAACAATCTAAAAAAGAACGAAAATTTTATAAAATATTAGGAAACAAAAAGAGATAATAGAGTTAAATATTCAATTCTACAAAGCCTATATTTTACAATTCCTTTCAGTATTGTCTTTCAAGCCATAGAAAGTGTTCAAGGTTTTTTAACTTTAAATTTCGGTTTCAAATTTCTTACTATTTTTAGTATTTATTTTCTACTCACCTATTATGTGTCTTTTAATCTGTATGATAAAAAATACCATAAATTTAAAAACCAATCATAGAATTTTGATCACCAACAAAAAAAAGTTTTTTTCAGAAATATTAAAAGCAATTTTAAAACTTATAATCGCTGGAGTATTTATTGGAATATTAAAAAAATATGATGCAATTGTAGCTGTAATATTAATCATAAGAATAATACACCATGTCAACAAAACAATCCTAGTACCAAAAAATAATAAAAATTGGGTTTTACTTTTTGGAATGTTTTTAATTGCAATTATTGGTGTTTCTGGTGAATATTGGGCGGTTTCTAATGGCTATTGGGAATATCATGAAGTTGAAAGAGAGTTACCTCTTTGGTTACCCTTTGCTTGGATGCTGGCTTTTCACTTTTTATATGAATTAGAAGGTAGATTAATTCCTATTTTAAAAAATAAAACTTCTAAAAACAAAATAATTTTAGCTATATTATTGGCATTAATTCTTCCTGCTTTTGGAGAAGTAATTACAATCTATTTAGGTGTTTGGACGTATTATTGGCCTTATCAAATATTAGGAGTTCCTTTATATGCTTTTATCTCTTTGGTTTTTGTGCACATGTTAGTCTATACTATTTTACATTTTGTTTGTAAAAAATATAAAATTGAAGATATAGTTTTTAATTAATTATTACACAGAGATCCTTTGAGAAATTTCACAGAGATTCACAGAGAGCTTTAAATAAATAGATTCCTCTTCGTTCCTCATTCGGAATGACATTTTGTATTATATTACCAAATGTATTTTTAGCTATTGAGAGATCTCAGACGATTTCAAATAGATTCGAAAATTAGATATTGTTTATTTTATAAAAAAGGCTAAATCAACATATATTGATTGAGCCTTTTTTATAATGTATGTTTTTTAGTTTACAAAATGGAACTGGTTTTAATCAACAACCTTAATCCCAAATACGAGGACTGCTTCCAAAACAAATATTTTTCATTTAGAAGGTAAATCTTAGTAAATTAAATCCTAAGCTACCCCTGCGATTAAAATCTCCAAGCAACAATTCTGGTTACTTTATTTCCTTGATGCATCGGAATAATTTTAAACTCAACCGCTCCTAACTTTGCCGAAGATTTTTCTAAACTCTTTACGTTTTCTTTCTTAGAAACTAAACTTGTAAACCATTTACTACTTTTAGGAAACAAAGAGCTTTCGTATAAATAATTATGTAAAAATGCTTTCTCGCCACCAATGTACCAAAGTTCATTGTTGTTTCCTGCAAAGTTTCTTACTGCGTTATTTCCTAAGTTTCTAGATTTTCTACCATTGGCTCCTTGTGCTTCTTCTGCCGATTTGTAGAAAGGAGGATTACACATGGTTGCAGAAAAAGAATCGGTATCTTTTAAGATTCCTTTTAAAATTTGCTCTTCGTTCAATTGCTGACGTAGTTCAATATTATCCGTAAAATTATTATCGTCTATAATATCTTGCACAGTATCTAAAGAATCTAAATCGATGTCTGTTGCCACAAAATTCCAATTGTATTCTGCAATACCTAATAAAGGGTAAATACCTGTAGCACCTGTACCAATATCTAATATTTTAATATCTTTTTCTTCTGAAAGCAAATCTGCTAAATGATGAATATAATCTAAACGACCAGGAATTGGTGGACATAAATTGTTATCACCAAAATTCCAAGTAGAAATTTTATCGAAAGAAAATAATAAGGCTTTATTCAATTCTTTTACAGCATCCGGATTTGAAAAATCTATGGTCACTGTGCCATATTGGTTTTTAGCCACAAACTCTTTTAATGCTGGGTTTATAACATTTAATTCATCAAAATTATAGCCTTTGTTGAATTTATTTTTTGGATGTAAGCCTTTTTCTTTCATTGTATTTGGTGTAATTATAGTGTAAAGAGTTTACACAAATTTTACTAATTATAACAGTGTGTCAAAAGTAAGTTATATTAGATAAACTTGATTGAAATTAGATGCTAAGTTTAAAATAGTTTGTTATTGTATATGAGATTTCTCAATCGTTTAAAAAACTCATTTCGAAATGACAGTTGGTTATTTAATATCTAAGTTTTTAGAAATAACTCAGTGTTTCCCGATTAAATTTCTCCGTGAATCTCGGCGTTATTATTACAACTCCAAAATTGTAAACTCTAATTGCAACGGTTTTAAAGCACCTTTTAATGCTTTTACAAATGATGAACCATACGCCAAATAGTATTCAGAAAAGTTACGTTGACGTTCTTCTAAACTTTGGTTTGGTAAAATTTCATTTTGAAGTTGCGTAATTCTATCAACTAAATCGTTTTGTCTTTTTTTCTCTGCTTTTAACAAACGTTTTTGCAAATTCTCTAATCCTTTAATTTGCTTTCTTTCTTGCGCATTTACAGCATTCACAAAAGAAACATCTGTTTGTTTAGCTACTTCTTTTAGTTCTGTAAATTGATTTTCTAAAAACTGAATTTTTTCATCAAAGTTCACTTTAATATCAGAATTTTCTATCACTTTTTGAGACAATAAATCATATTGATCTAAAAATAATTCTTCTAAAGAAATATTTAGTCTTTCTAATTTATTTGCTTGTTTTTCAGAAACTACTTGCACAGAATTACGTAACAATAAAATAGGAAATGGAATAGTTACTTCTTCAAAATAATCTTTTAATTCTAACCAATATGCCATCTCTCCTCCTCCACCTAAATAGCAAAGGTTAGGCAAAATAACCTCTTGATATAAAGGTCTCATAATTACATTTGGAGAAAACGATTTTGGGTTTTCATCAACCTCTTTTAAAATTTCAGTTTTCGAAAAAGTAATTTCGGTATTGTTTACTTTGTAAATTCCGTCTTCAAAAAGAATACGTTCTCTAAAAGCATCACCCAAATAAAATAAATTAATTTCTCTAGGGTTTACTTGAATTTTATACAATTTTTCTAAATCTGCAATCGTTTTAGAAACGGCTTTAAATGAAGTTCCATTTTCTAATTCGTCTTTTACAATTGGGTTAAATAATTGTTTTAAACTAGCATCATCACCATCTAAAATAACCAAACCATAATCACTAAACAATTCATTTGCAATATAACGCGTAGCATCCGCCAGATTATTATGCTTTAAATAACCATCTGAAAACAGTTTTTTAAGAAATTCCGCATTTTTAGAATGCCCTAAATGTTCAGAAAAAACATCAAAAACAGCAGCTAAACCTTCTGTAGAAAATCTTCCTACTGCTCCACCATCTTCTCTGTTCCACATTACTTTTTTTCCGTCGAAATTAAAATAATTAATTTCTTCAAAATCATGATCTTCTGTTGCCATCCAATAAATTGGAACAAAATTTTGTTCAGGAAATTTCTCTGCTAATTCTTCGCACAAATTAATGGTAGAAAGAATTTTATATAAGAAATACAAAGGCCCAGTAAACAAATTTAATTGATGCCCCGTAGTTACTGTAAATGTATTTTGCTTCTTTAAACTATCTATATATTCATTGGTTTTCTCTGAAATATGAAAGCCTTTATACTGATTTTTTAAAGCATCTACCAAAACTAATCTAGATTGCAACCTAAAAGATTTTTGCTTTTCTTCTATCTGATTATGAAAACCTGTGATATCTGGAAAATTATTATAAAATGGCTGTATAGACTCTTTTTTCTCTAAATAATCTAACATTGTAGAAGAGAAAAAACCGGTTTTCTTAAAAGGTATCTGTGTTACTTTCATCTTAAAGAACACGTTTTTGGCAACAATCAGATTCTGAGATCAAATTCATTTAGTTTGATTAATTTTTGATAAAAATACGAATAATTTTTCCTTTGTCGTAAGCACCAATCCAATCTAACAAAGTTTTAACATCATAAAAATTCAAACTACTGAAAAACAAAAAAATATATTCTTACTTTTGGTTTCCAAACGCTTATTTATGAAATTAAAATTACTTTTTATTACTGCTTTCTTAACCATTGGAAGTGTATTTTCACAAACATTAAAATCTCCTTCAGAATTTTTAGGCTATGAAATTGGAGCTCGCTTTACAAGACATCATAAAGTGGTAGACTATTTTAAATACGTAAGCAGCACTTTGCCGAATGTTAAATTAGAAAAATACGGAGAAACAAATGAGCACAGACCTTTGTATTTAAGTTATATTTCATCCGAAGAAAATATTAAAAATTTAGAAAGTATTAGAAAAGATAATCTTGCTCAAACAGGTATTATTTCTGGAAATTCTAAAAACAACAAAGCCATTGTTTGGTTAAGCTACAACGTTCATGGAAACGAAGCTTCTAGCACAGAAGCTGCCATGTTAATGCTTTACGAGTTGGTTACTAAAAAGAAAGCTTATTTAGAAAACACGATTGTTATTATAGACCCTGCTGTAAATCCTGATGGACGAGATAGATATGTAAATTGGTACAACCAAGTAAAAAGTACGCCTTTTAATATTAACCAAGACGCAAAAGAACATGCAGAACCTTGGCCAGGAGGAAGACCAAATCATTATTTATTCGATTTAAATAGAGATTGGGCTTGGGCAACACAAGTAGAATCTGCGCAACGCATAAAAATGTATAATAAATGGATGCCACATGTGCATGTAGATTTCCATGAACAATATATTAATAGTCCTTATTATTTTGCGCCTGCCGCAGAACCTTTTCATGAAGTTATTTCTGATTGGCAACGAGAGTTTCAAACTGAAGTAGGAAAAAATAATGCGAAGTATTTTGACCAAGAAGGTTGGCTGTATTTTACAAAAGAAAGTTTCGATTTATTATACCCAAGTTACGGAGATACCTACCCAACCAACATGGGTGCTATTGGTATGACCTACGAACAAGCAGGTCATGGAATGGCTGGTTTAGGAATTAAAACAGATGAAGGAGAAGTGTTAACCTTAAAAGACAGAGCAATTCATCATCTAACTACTGGTTTGTCTACTGTAGAAATTTCATCTAAAAATGCAGAAAAATTAAATACTGAATTTAGAAAATTCTTTAAAAATGAAGCTTTAGGTTATAAAAGTTATGTGTTAAAAAATGAGAATGAAGACAAAACGAATCGCTTAAAAGCTTTATTAGATACGCATGAAATTCTATATGAAAACACTAAAAGCGGAATTGTAAAAGGATATGATTACACTACCCAAAAAGAAGGAAAAATGGCTATCTCTTCTACTGATTTAGTAATACATACCAATCAGCCAAAAGGAAAAATGGTAAAAGTTCTTTTTGAACCTAAAGTAAAATTAGTAGATTCTTTAACGTATGATATTACTGCTTGGTCTTTACCGTATGCACACGGATTTAAAGCAATTGCTTCTAAAACTAAAGTAAGTTCTAGTACTAGTAAAACCACAAACGTTATTACAAATGCTATTGATAAAAAAGCGTATGCCTATATTTCTAAATGGAATAGTTTAGACGATGCCACTTTTTTAGGCGCTTTATTACAAGCTAATATTACGCCTCGTTTTTCGGAGAAGCCTTTTTCTATCGCAGGAAAATCATATAAAAGAGGAACTCTTATTATTCTAAGAAATGACAATAGAAATACTGCTTTTGATACTAAGTTAATCTCCATTGCAAATAAACACCAAAGAGAATTAGCTGCTGTAAAAACTGGTTTTGTTTCTTCTGGAGTCGATTTTGGTTCTTATTCTGTGAAACCAATCAACCATCAAAAAATTGCCGTTTTATCTGGTAAAGGAACTTCGTCATTAAGTTTTGGCGAGATTTGGCATTTCTTTGAAACACAATTACAATACCCAATAACGAATGTAAATACGGAAAACTTTGGATTTTTAGACTATTCTAAATATGATGTTATTATCATTCCGAATGGTGCTTATAGTAAGGTCTTAACAAAAACTACTTTAGAGAAAGTAAAAAAATGGACACGTTCTGGAGGAACTTTAATTGCCATTGGAAATGCCTTAAATAGTTTTGCTGATAAAAAGGAATTCTCTTTAAAGAAGAAAATATCTGGAGATAAAATTAAAGATGCAGACCTTACTCCTTACGCAGCTAAAGAGCGTAAAGATGTTGCTAATTTAATTACAGGTAGTATCTTTAAAAGTACTTTAGACAATACGCATCCGTTAGCTTTTGGATATGGAAAAGAATATTTTTCATTAAAATTAGGCAGTACTTCTTACGAATATTTAAAAGACGGTAATAACGTTGCTTATTTTGATAAAGAAGCTAAAAACGTATCTGGTTATGCAGGTAGTAAAGCGGTGAAAAATGTACCGAAATCTATTTTATTTGCAGAAGAACAAATAGGTAGCGGAAGTATTATTTATATGGTAGACAATCCTTTGTTTAGATCTTTCTGGCAAAACGGAAAACTATTTGTTGCCAATGCTGTTTTCTTATTAAATTCTGATAAATTAAAGTAACATCACTTTATTTTAAACCATAAAAAAACCACTCTAACGAGTGGTTTTTTTTACTTTTTATTTATTATTTTCTCTTTTGATTTAAAGAAACAGGCTTTTCTTGCTTAACAGTTGGCGTTCCGTATAAATCATAATCTCCGGCTTCGTGGATTTTAATATCTATAAATTCACCAATTTTAATATAATGTTCTTTGGCATCTACAATAACATCGTTATCAACGTCTGGCGAATCAGATTCTGTTCTTCCGTAGAAAAACTCACCATCTTTTCTGTCGAATAAACATCTAAATGTTTTTCCTATTTTTTCTTGATTCAATTCCCAAGAAATTTGAGATTGAATTTCCATAATCTCATTGACTCTTTGAAACTTTACTTCTGCAGGTACATCATCTTCTAAAACATAAGCTCCTGTATTTTCTTCATGAGAATATTCGAAAGCACCCATACGTTCAAAACGCATTTCTTCAATCCAATCTTTTAACTCTTGAAACATTTCTTCTGTTTCCCCAGGATACCCAACAATTAGTGTCGTTCTAATTGCCATTTCTGGCACAGCTTCTCTAAATTTATGAATTAAAGCAGTTGTTTTTTCATGAGTTGTACCACGTTTCATAGACTTTAACAACTCTGTGTTAATATGTTGTAACGGAATGTCTAAGTAATTACATACTTTAGGTTCACGTTTCATCACTTCTAAAACATCCATAGGAAAACCTGTAGGAAAAGCATAATGCATTCTAATCCATTCAATTCCCTCTACTTTAGCCAACGCTTCTAACAATTGCGCTAAAGAACGTTTTTTATAAATATCTAATCCGTAATATGTTAAATCTTGCGCGATTAACATTACTTCTTTAATTCCTTTTGCCGCTAACTTTGTTGCTTCTGTAACAATATCTTCAATAGGAGTAGAAACATGTTTTCCTCTCATCAAAGGAATTGCACAAAAAGAACAAGGTCTATCGCAACCTTCTGCAATTTTTAAATATGCATAATGTTTTGGAGTTGTTGTTAAACGTTCTCCGATTAATTCGTGTTTATAATCTGCTTCTAAAGCTTGCAATAAGTTTGGTAAATCGTGCGTACCAAAATACTGGTCTACATTGGTAATTTCTGCTTCTAAATCTGGTTTATATCGTTCACTTAAACAACCAGAAACAAAAACTTTATCAATTTCACCAGCTTCTTTTCTTTTGGCATAATGTAAAATGGTATCTATAGATTCCTCTTTAGCTTTACCAATAAATCCACAAGTATTAATAACGACAATATTTCCATCATCATTTTCATCTTCATGAACAACCTCTTTTCCGTTGGCTTTTAATTGTCCCATTAACACCTCAGAATCGTAAATATTTTTAGAACACCCTAAAGTAACTACGTTAATCTTATTTTTTTTGATGGTTTTTGTACGCATATCGTTTTTTTCTGACTGCAAATATACAGCTTAATTAGGGTTTATCTATATAGTTTTTATGAGGTTATTGTAAACGCTTTTAGAAGTCTAAAAAAGAAGCTAATTGATTAAACCATAAAACTTGAAAATTATTTTGTTTTGCATAAAAAAACCTCGAAATGTCGAGGTTTAATATTATTTTCTGAATCAAATGATCAACTCCAAAAAGCTCTTTTCTTATTTAAGGCTTCTTCTTCTTTTGTTAATTCTTCTAATTCTTTTACAGATAAAACTTTTAAAAATGACGGATGTTGTTCAATAGCAAATTCTATCTTAGTTACAATTTCTGCAATACTTTCATTTTCGTAATCTATTTCTAATGGCTCTTTAATTACCATAGATTGTAAAACATTACGTTTCTTAATACTTAATCCTTTTTTATCAAAAGAACGTCTAAAACCATCAATAACAATAGGCACTACAACTGGCTTATAAGTTTTAATAATATGCGCAGTACCTCTTCTAATTGGCCTAAAGGGTGTAGTTGTACCTTGTGGAAATGTAATTACCCAACCATCTTTTATGGCTTTACCAATATTAGAAATGTCTGAGTTTTTAACTTGTCTTTTTACATCTTTACCAGCACTACGCCATGTTCTTTCTATAGAAACAGACCCCATGTAAGCAAATATTTTAGGTAAAATACCAGATCTCATGGTCTCACCTGCCGCAACAAAATATACATTTAATTTAGGTTTCCAGATATAGCCAATATTTTTTATAGAATCGTCTCTACCACTTAAAGAAGCATTAAAAACATGATACATAGCTGCTACGTCCGCAAAATAAGTTTGGTGATTAGAAATAAATAAGACCCCTGAATCTGGTAAATTTTTAAGGTTCTCAGATCCTTCAATATTTAAATTATTGAATTTATGATATCTACCGTGAGATACAATTCCGAAAATTCTGATAAGCCATTTTTTTAACAATAAAATATGGCCAAATGGATTCCTTTTAAATAAAGGCATTATTAATTAGTTTTAGTTAGATTAACAAACTTACAAAACAAATAAGAAAGAAGCTATTTTAAGAGTTCTTTAATTTCTGAAAGCATCATAGCCGTTGCTCCCCACACAATATAATCTTCTAATTTAAAGCAAGGTACTTCTATATTATCCATATAAGAGGTATTCATATTTACAGAGCTTATATTGGTTTCATTTAGCAAATCTCTTAATAAAACCTCTATCGTTTGCTCTACTTCATAATTTAAAATAAAATTAGGTCGTTCATTTGTAAAACCTAAAAATGGGGTTGCTAAAAAATTACTTGGCGGAATATACACATCTGTTAATTCTCTAATTATTTCTATAGATGCCTCAGCAACTCCTACTTCCTCAAAAGTTTCTCTTAATGCTGTATTTTCAAGATCTCTGTCTGTTTTATCTAACTTCCCTCCGGGAAAACTTATTTGTGCAGAATGTGCACCTTTATAACTAGCCCTTTGTGTTAGTAAAAAACAAGTTTCATTTTTTCTATTGGGATAAAACAACGCCAACACTGCTGCTTTTCTTGGATTATTCGCTATAATTTTATCAGCATCAAATTTTAAGCGCATTTTAGGTGCTAATTTAAATTGAGCCTCTAAACCACCTAATTCAATTGTTTTAAGTTGGACTATTTTATTTTTGAAAACATTAAAATCCACCGAGAAAAATTTAATTTTAACAAATTTATTAATTTCGCTTTTAAATAAGTCGTATTTGGCAAGAATTTTGATTTATTTTACTAAAAAATAAGTATGAATAAGAAATACAAAAAATTAATTTTAAGCATTGTATTAGATATTATTGGTATCATTCCAATACCTTTTATAGATGTTATTTGGGCTCCTTTATCTGGATATATAATGACTAAAATGTATAAAGGAAAGCAAGGAAAAGTAGCTGGTATTGTTAGTATTATTGAAGAAGCAGTTCCTTTTTTAGATGTGATACCAACATTTACAATAATGTGGTTTTACAGTTATGTTATTAATAAGGAAGAAGTAAAAGAAATTATATCGTCTTAATTTTCTTTTTTAAATAAAAATCCTAAACCTAGTCTGCTTAAAAACTTTTTCTCAAAAGCCCAAAAGAATTTAAACTGTCCAAAACACCAACCTACAATAGGAAGTGTTGCTTGGTAAATAGGAAAAATCAATAGAATTCTTAAAGGCCAAAATACCCAAGGGTTTGTTGTTTCTTGAGATAGCCCTAAAAAACTAGTTAAAGGTTTTGCCACCCAAGTAGCAAAAGAACCGTTTATAGAAAAAACTAAAATGATTGCTATAATAGACCAATTACTATTTACTCCCCAACGTTGTTTTAATTTACTCATACAACTACTTATTTTACTGTTTTTTTTGATTTCTTAAACATCAACCAAAAACCGATTAAAACCAATGGTATACTTAAAACTTGTCCTGTATTTAAGGAATTAAATACCCAATCTTCTCTACCATCTACCTGTGCTTCTTTTAAGAATTCTATAAAGAAACGTAGCGACCAAAGTACCACTAAAAACAAACCAAAAAGATATCCTGTTTGTTGTTTTTTATCCGTTTTCCAATACAAATGCCACATTACAAAAAACAATACTAAATAACTAAAGGCTTCATACAATTGGGTTGGATGTCTCGGAGCGGTTTCTCCTGCTGCTTTAAAAATTACTCCAAAACTAGAATGGGTTTCTTTTCCATAAATCTCTGAGTTGAAAAAATTTCCAAAACGGATAAAAAATCCTGCTAAAGCCACCATAATTGCTAATCTATCTAAGATAAATAACCAAGGTTTTTGTAAATGCTTTTTTGCATAAAAATACATTGCAATAGGAATACCAATGGCTGCACCGTGACTTGCAAAACCTGTAAAACCTGTAAATTTCCACCCTTTTATAATACCAAATAAAGAATCGGTTGCACTTTCTTTTATTGGTAAAAATATTTCTAATAAATGATTCTGATAATAAGACCAACTATAAAAAAACACATCTCCCAAACGCATCCCTACAAGCATAGAAACAAAGACATACATAAATAATACATCTAATTTTTCTTCAGGAATTTTATCTTCAACATAGATTTTTTTCATTAGTCTTAACCCCAATAAAAATGCTGCTACAAACATTAAACTGTACCAACGAACGGTAAAAAAACCTAAATCTATTCCTATTGAAGGATTCCATGTAATTGCTAAAAAGCTCATATTTTTTTATGTTTTTTTGTCATTAATAATAAAAAGAAGCAATCTCTTACCAAATAGCAGATTACTTCGTCATTTTTCCTAGTAATGACATTTATATTTGTTTTAGTCAAAAGTCAAAACGTCTTATGTCTTATGTCTTTTTTTTTCTATTCTTCCTTTTTATCCGGTACCGGATCATAACCACTTCCTCCCCAAGGATGACAACTAAAAATTCTTTTTAATGCCAACCAACCTCCCGAAAACAATCCATGTTTTTGTAAAGCCTCAATTGTGTAATGTGAACACGTTGGACTGTATCTACAAGTTGATGGTGTAAATGGAGAAATTGCCACTTGGTAAAAGCGAACTAGCAATATAAATGGATATGAAAGTATTTTTTTCAATGATTATTTATTAAAAATTAAATGAATACATCTTGATTCTGAGATTTCTCAATCGTTCCTCTTTCGAAATGACAATCACACTCAAAAACTTGAAAATTCATAATTTGTAATTCGTAATTCGTAATTCGTAATTCGTAATTTTCTTTTTAATTGATTAAAAATGTGGTACCCTCTTTACCATCTTTTAATTGAATTCCTAATGCAATTAGTTCATCTCTAATTTGGTCTGACAATGCCCAATCTTTATTTTCTCTTGCTTCTTTTCTTAACTTTATTAGCAATTCTACAACTCCATTTATTTTTTCTGAATTGTCTTGAGAATTTTCATTCATCAACCCTAAAACATCAAAAACAAATGCATTCATTGTTGTTTTAAATTCGGCTAAATCATCTACAGTTAAACTTGCTTTATGCTCTTTTATTTGATTGATCACTTTTACAGCTTCAAATAATTGCGGAATTAACATTGGCGTGTTAAAATCATCGTTCATAGCAGCATAACAAGCTTTTTTCCATTCCTGAACATTGAAAGTAGATGTTTTACCTGCTTCAATTTTTTCTAAGAAATTTACAGCTTCCATTAATTTAGAATGTCCTTTTTCTGATGCTTCTAAAGCATCTCCAGAAAAATCTAAAATACTTCTATAATTAGCTTGCATGTTAAAGAAACGAACTACACTTGCAGAAAATGGTTTTGGTAAAATGTTATTTTCTCCAGATAAAATCTCATTCGGTAAAATAAAATTACCTGTAGATTTTGCCATTCTTTGGCCGTTTAAAGAAAGCATATTTGTGTGCATCCAGTAATTTACAGGCGTTACACCGCTACATGTTTTAGATTGTGCAATTTCACATTCGTGATGTGGAAATTTTAAATCCATTCCACCTCCATGAATATCGAAACTTTCGCCTAAATATTTTGTACTCATTACAGAACACTCTAAATGCCAACCCGGAAAACCGTCTGACCAAGGAGAAGGCCAACGCATAATATGACGTTCATCTGCTTTTTTCCAAAGTGCAAAATCTTGTGGGTTTTTCTTATCAGATTGTCCGTCTAAAGTTCTGGTATTATGTAATAAATCTTCTACTTTTCTACCAGAGAGAATTCCGTAATTTTCTTTTTTGTTATACTCATGTACATCAAAATAGACAGAACCATTTACTTCATATCCAAAACCTTTTTCTATGATTTCTTTAATCATTTCTATCTGCTCTACAATATGACCTGTGGCAGTTGGCTCTATACTTGGTGGTAAAAAATTATAGTTTTTTAAAACATCATGAAAATCTACCGTGTAACGTTGTACAACTTCCATCGGTTCAATTTGTTCTAAACGTGCTTTTCTTGCAATTTTATCTTCCCCTTCATCTGCATCATTTTCTAAATGCCCCGCATCTGTAATATTACGCACATAACGTACTTTATAACCTAAATGCAATAAATAACGATACACAACATCAAAAAACATAAAGGTTCTAACATTACCTAAATGCGCGTTGCTATAAACGGTTGGACCACAAACATACATACCTACGTATCCGTCTGTTATGGTTTTAAAATTCTCTTTTTTCTTTGATAAAGAGTTGTATACTTTAAGTTGATTTTCTTTGTAGAGTTCCATTAAATAAGTGACTAATTACAACCGATAAAGATAGACACTTTAAAAAGAATGACGAAATGGAATTTGTTAGAAGTTTACTAAGATTTAAAGTTGCTCACAAAATTTATAATTATTTATCTTTTATCTAAATAAAAATCTTTAAGATGTACCTAAACAAAACAATAAAACTCGAAAAAAAATAATCCTATTATATATCAGATATTCTTCAAAAAATATAGATTCAACATATTAAACTAAAAAATCACCTACTTATAAACCATCTAAATATCTTTTAACCAAATCTAGCAAAAATACTTTTAGGACTTCTGGTTTAATCCCTAATTAAAGGCAATGTAGAACACCTAAGCAATCCTTCTTGTTTCGCTATTTCTGCATAACTTACTTCTTCTACTGTAAAACCATTTTCTCTTAACCAAGTATTTAATCTGGTAAAGTTTTTTTCAGAAACAATAACTTCTTCAGAAATAGAAAAAATATTACTATTCATATTATACATTTCTTCTTTGGTAATTTCGAAAATATTTTCCTCTCCGAAAAAATTAACCAACCATTCATATTCTCTTTCAATTAAAAAACCATTTTTATGAAGAATAGCTTTGTCTTTCCCGATGGGTTGAAAACAACAGTCTAAATGCAATGCGTTTTCTTTTGCATTGGTATTTGATTTTCTTAATTCAAAAGATTTAACCTTCTTTTGAGGAAATAATTCTTGAAGTGCAATTACAGCATCTATATTAGTACGAGCAGTAATATAATCAGCATAATCACTTCCAGAATAAGTACCTATAAAAATATACTCATTCCAAGGCATTACATCACCACCTTCTATATGACATTCCTTAGGTAAAACAACTACCTTTTCTTTATTAATTTGTGAGATCACTTTACCTATAGCCTTATACTCTTTTTCTCTTTCTGGAAGGATATTTGCTTCAATAAAAGTGTCTTCAATTACAAAGGCTATATCTCTAGAAAATATTTGATTATAGTCTTCAATTATATCTGGTCGAAATACCTGTACATCATACTTTTTAAAAACTTCTGCGAACATTTCCATCTCCTCAATCATTTCAGATTCTTTCGGATAAGTACCTGCCAAAACATGTTTAATACTTTTAGGATCATAACAATCTTCTAACCTAGGTATGCCACCATTACTTTTGGCTGTTCCTAAAATTACAGCTCTTAATCGTGATGTTTCGTTTTTGATATTTAATTTTAACATAGATAAAATGGATAAAAAAAGCTTCATAAATTTATGAAGCTTTGATTTTGTAAATGTAATAAAATTTATCTTTTTTCTATACCAACAAATGGTCTGTAATTTTCACCTGTATAAATTTGACGTGGTCTACCTATTGGTTCTTTATTAAGACGCATTTCTTTCCATTGAGCAATCCAACCAGGTAAACGTCCTAAAGCAAACATTACTGTAAACATTTCAGTAGGGATTCCCATAGCTCTGTAGATAATACCAGAATAAAAATCTACGTTCGGATATAATTTTCTTTCCACAAAATAAGGATCACTTAAAGCTTCTTCCTCTAAGGCTCTTGCAATATCTAAAATAGGGTCTTCAACACCTAAATCATTTAAAAGTTCATCTGCTGCAGCTTTAATAATTTTAGCTCTTGGATCAAAATTCTTATAAACTCTATGACCAAAGCCCATTAAACGGAAAGAATCTTCTTTATCCTTTGCTTTTGCCATGTATTTTTTAGTATCTCCTCCATCCGCTTTTATAGCTTCTAACATTTCTAAAACTGCTTGATTAGCCCCACCATGTAATGGACCCCAAAGTGCAGAAATCCCAGCAGAAAGAGAAGGGAATAACCCCGCTTTAGAAGAACCCACAATTCTTACTGTAGATGTAGAACAGTTTTGCTCATGGTCTGCATGTAAAATTAACAACTTATCTAATGCATCTTTAACAATTGGATTAATGATAAAATCTTCGTTAGGTTGTTTAAACATCATAAACATCAAGTTCTCTACATACCCTAAAGATTTTTTTCCATAATTTAAATGCATCCCTTTTTTCTTACGCATTGTCCAAGACACCAAAACAGGGAATTTAGCCATAATACGTACAATAGCATTATACATATCCTCTCTAGACTCAACATTTACAGAAGAAGGGTTAAAAGCAGTTAACGCACTTGTTAAAGAAGATATAACTCCCATAGGGTGCGCAGTTTTTGGAAATGCTTCCATAATCTTTCTAATATCATCATCTACTAAAGAATGATCTCTAATGTCATTTTGAAATTTATCTAATTGTTCTTTATTAGGTAAGTTTCCAAATATTAAAGCGTAAGAAACTTCTAAAAAGTCTGCTTTTTCTGCTAATTCTTCTATTGAATAACCTCTATAACGTAAAATCCCTTTTTCTCCATCTAAAAAAGTAACAGCACTTTCACAAGAACCTGTGTTCTTAAATCCAGGATCAATAGTTATTACTCCATTAGTTGCACTTCTTAGGGTTTTTATATCTATGGCAACCTCATTTTCTGTTCCCTTTATAAGTGGAAATTCATATGAATCTTCTCCAATTGTTAATTTAGCTATATCTGACATTAATGATGATTTTTTAGTATTGTTAAGTTTGACGAAGATACCAAATTTTAAGACATTTTAAAAGGTTGTTCTAATAGATTTTAGATATTTTAAGATAATCTTAATTTATGTAAGAATACCGCAAAAAAAACCTCATAATTTCTTATGAGGTTCAATTATTTTTAAAAAAATATTTAATTATAAATTAAAAGCTTTTTCTCCTGGAAAATAAGCAGTTGCTCCTAATTCTTCTTCAATACGTAATAATTGGTTGTATTTTGCCATTCTATCAGAACGAGAAGCAGAACCAGTTTTTATTTGTCCACAATTTAAAGCTACTGCTAAATCTGCAATAGTATTATCTTCTGTTTCACCAGATCTGTGAGACATTACTGTTGTATAACCAGCATTTTTAGCCATATTAACAGCTGCAATAGTTTCTGTTAAACTACCAATTTGGTTTACTTTAATTAAAATTGAATTTGCTATTCCGTTTTCAATTCCTTTAGCTAAGCGCTCTACATTAGTAACAAATAAATCATCACCTACTAATTGAACTTTATCTCCAATTAATTCAGTAAGATATTTTGTTCCATCCCAGTCATTTTCATCCATTCCATCTTCAATAGAAATAATTGGATATTTAGAAGCTAATTCTGCTAAATAATCAGCTTGTTCTTTACTAGTACGGATAACACCTTTATCTCCTTCAAATTTAGTATAATCGTATTTACCATCAACATAAAACTCTGCAGAAGCACAGTCTAATGCAATTTTTACTTGTTCACCAAAAACATAACCAGCATTTTTAACTGCTAATGCAATTGTTTCGATAGCATCTTCTGTTCCGTCTAAAGTTGGTGCAAAACCACCTTCATCACCTACAGCAGTAGATAAACCTCTGTCATGTAAAACTTTCTTTAAGTTATGGAAAATTTCAGATCCCATTTTTAATGCTTGAGAAAAAGTTTCTGCCTGAACTGGCATAATCATAAATTCTTGAAATGCAATAGGAGCATCTGAATGAGAACCACCATTAATGATATTCATCATTGGTAATGGTAAAGTATTAGCAGAAACACCACCTACATATCTATATAAAGGCATACCTAACTCATTCGCAGCAGCTTTAGCAGCAGCTAAAGAAACTCCTAAAATAGCGTTAGCTCCTAATTTAGATTTATTTGGAGTACCATCTAAATCAATCATTAATTGATCAATAGCATTCTGTTCAAAAACAGAAGTACCTAATAACTCTGGTGCTATAATATTATTTACATTAGAAACTGCTTTTAAAACACCTTTTCCCATGTAATCTTTTCCACCATCACGTAATTCTACAGCTTCATGCTCTCCTGTAGAAGCTCCAGAAGGAACTGCCGCTCTACCTAAAATACCATTTTCTGTAGTAACATCTACTTCTACTGTTGGATTACCTCTTGAATCAAAAATTTGACGTGCGTGAACGCTAATTATAATGCTCATTTTATTTATTATTTAATTAATTTAAAATCTTTTTACTTGCTTTGGCTAAATTACGAAATGTCTTATGTATTTAATAATTTGAGCCCAATTAATTACGAAAACGTTTGCTAAAATAATTCTAGATAAAATAAAAAACCCACTCATAAAATGAGTGGGAAAATTGATATGAAAAAGAATGTGATTTTTACGTCACAACTCAAAAATAATATTTAAAAGTTATAGATACTTTAACAATTGTTCATCAACATTAAAGCTACTACATATAACCTATAAACTAAGACAAAACTTTTTTTGCTGCTATAATATTTTCAATAAATTGATCAAATAAATATTCAGAATCATGTGGTCCTGGACTTGCTTCTGGGTGATATTGAACAGAAAACGCATTCTTATCTTTTATACGAATTCCAGCTACTGTATGATCATTTAAATGAACATGTGTAATTTCTACATTGTCATTAGCTTCTGTTTCTTCTCTATTAATAGCAAAACCATGATTTTGTGAAGTAATTTCTCCTTTACCCGTCAATAAGTTTTTAACAGGATGATTAATTCCTCTATGACCATTATGCATTTTATAAGTAGAAATTCCATTAGCCAATGCAATTACTTGGTGTCCTAGACAGATACCAAACAAAGGTAAATTTCTTTTGATAATTTCTTGTGCTAGTTCTTGTGCTTCAATTAATGGTTCTGGATCTCCAGGTCCATTAGAGATAAAATAACCATCAGGATTAAAATCTAATAAATCTTCAAACTTAGCATTGAATGGAAAAACTTTAATATAAGCCCCTCTTTTTGCCAAGTTTCTTAAAATATCCTTTTTAATTCCAATGTCTAAAGCAGAAATTCTAATTTTTGCATTCTCATCACCAACAAAATAAGATTCTTTAGTAGATACTTTAGAAGCCAATTCTAATCCTTCCATACTTGGTACAGATGCTAATTGTTTCTTTAAAGCATCAATATTTTCTACATCAGTAGAAATAATTGCATTCATTGCACCATTGTCTCTAATATATGCTACTAATGCTCTGGTATCAACATCAGAAATAGCCACAAGATTATGTTTTGTAAACCAATCTTTTAAGTTTCCATTAGAATCAACTCTAGAATGTGTAAAACTAAAATTTCTACAAATTAAACCAGAAATTTTAATTCCGTCAGATTCTACTTCATTATCATTTACCCCGTAATTACCAATATGAGCATTTGTTGCCACCATTAACTGACCAAAATAAGATGGATCAGTAAATATTTCTTGATAACCTGTCATTCCTGTATTGAAACAGATTTCACCAGTTGATGTTCCTTCTATTCCTACGGATTTACCATAAAAAATTGTTCCATCTGCTAATAAAACAAGCGCCTTTTTTCGTGTTTGATATTTCATTGATAGTTGTTGTGTTTCTTAATGCAAAAATATAAAAAAAAGGGATAAACGTAAACGCTTATCCCTTTTATATAATTTAAAAAATTTTCATTTTTTATTCTTCAGATTTTTCTTCTGTTGCCGTTCCTTCTACTTGTGGAGCATCCGCTTTTTTGCTTCTTCCTCTACGTGTAGTTTTCTTAGCTTTTTTACCATTAGGATTGTAAATTTCGTTGTAATCAACTAATTCTACCATTGCCATAGGAGCATTATCTCCTTGACGATTTCCTAACTTAATAATACGAAGATAACCTCCTGGTCTATCTGCTACTTTTACAGAAATTTCTTTGAATAATTCTGTAACTGCATATTTATCACGTAAGTGAGAAAATACAACACGTCTGTTGTGAGTAGTATCACTTTTAGACTTTGTTATTAATGGTTCTGCAAAAACTCTTAATGCTTTTGCTTTTGCCACTGTAGTGTTAATACGTTTATGTTCTATTAAAGAACATGTCATATTAGCTAACATTGCCTTTCTGTGTGAAGTAGTTCTTCCTAAATGATTATGCTTTTTTCCGTGTCTCATGACCTTTGTTTTATTATTTCATCTTGCATCAACTCACTATGAGGAGCAAATTATGAAAAATTAATCTCTATCTAATTTGTATTTTGTCAAATCCATTCCAAAACTTAAACCTTTAACAATAACTAATTCTTCTAGTTCTGTTAATGATTTTTTACCAAAGTTTCTAAATTTCATTAAATCACTTTTGTTAAAAGAAACTAAATCTCCTAATGTATCTACTTCTGCAGCCTTTAAACAATTTAAAGCTCTTACAGATAAATCCATGTCGATTAATCTAGTTTTTAATAACTGACGCATGTGTAATGATTCTTCATCATACGTTTCTGTTTGTGCAATTTCATCAGCCTCTAAAGTGATACGCTCATCAGAGAATAACATAAAGTGGTGAATTAATATTTTTGCAGCCTCAGTTAATGCCTCTTTAGGATTTATTGATCCATCAGTATCTATATCGAAAACTAATTTTTCATAATCCGTTTTTTGTTCTACACGATAATTTTCGATTGCATATTTTACATTCTTAATTGGTGTGTATATAGAATCTGTAAAGATTGTTCCTATTGGTGCTGAAGCCTTTTTATTTTCTTCTGCAGGTACAAATCCTCTACCTTTTTCTATAGTAATTTCTGCATTTAATTTTACAGATTTATCCATATTACAGATTACTAAATCTGGATTCAAAATTTGAAAACCAGAGATAAATTTCTGTAAATCTCCAGCAGTTAATTGCTCTTGACCAGATAATGAAACAGATACAGTTTCTCTATCAGTTTCTTCTATTTGTTTCTTAAAACGAACTTGTTTTAAGTTTAAAATAATTTCTGTAACATCTTCTACAACTCCAGGAACTGTTGAAAACTCATGCTCTACACCATCAATTCTTAATGATGTAATAGCAAATCCTTCTAAAGAAGATAAAAGTACTCTTCTTAAAGCATTTCCTACGGTTAAACCAAAACCTGGTTCTAAAGGTCTAAACTCAAATCTACCTTTAAAATCAGTAGATTCAATCATTATAACTTTATCTGGTTTTTGAAAATTTAAAATTGCCATTTTCTTCGTTTTAATTGTTATCCGGTTGCGCGGTTTATAAATGTGAAGAAATATTTATAAACCCTTTGGCCGAATTTCAATATGATTAATTGATTACTTAGAATATAATTCTACGATTAATTGTTCTTTAATGTTTTCTGGAATCTGTAATCTTTCTGGTGCTTTTACAAAAGTTCCAGTTTTAGTATCCGTGTTCCAAGTTAACCATTCAAAAACATTGCTATTAGAAGCTAATGCATTTTCGATAGCTACCAAAGATTTAGATTTTTCTCTTACAGCAACAACATCTCCATCTTGTAAACTATAAGAAGGAATATTAACGATTTCACCATTAACAGTAATATGTCTGTGAGAAACTAATTGACGAGCTCCACTTCTAGAATTAGAAACACCCATTCTATAAACCACGTTATCTAAACGAGATTCACATAATTGTAATAAAATTTCACCTGTAATACCCGAAGCAGCTTGTGCTTGTTTAAACAAGTTACTGAATTGACGCTCTAAAATACCATAAGTATATTTCGCTTTTTGCTTCTCCATTAATTGAGTTGCATATTCAGATTTTTTTCCTCTTCTTCTTGCATTTCCATGCTGTCCTGGAGGAAAGTTTCTTTTTTCGAAGTTTTTATCTTCTCCAAAAATTGCCTCGCCAAATTTACGAGCAATTTTAGTTTTTGGTCCTGTATATCTTGCCATTTCTTTTGTTGTTATAGATAGGGATTATGAATTAAGGCTTTCTCCTTCGATAATCTTATTCCCATCAAATTAAAATATTTAATTATACTCTTCTTCTCTTAGGTGGACGACATCCATTATGAGGAATTGGTGTAACATCAATAATTTCTGTTACTTCGATACCTGCATTATGAAGTGATCTAATTGCAGATTCTCTACCATTACCTGGTCCTTTTACATAAACTTTTACTTTACGTAAACCTGCTTCTTTTGCAACATTTGCACAATCTTCTGCTGCTAATTGAGCTGCATATGGAGTATTCTTTTTAGAACCTCTAAAACCCATTTTACCTGCAGATGACCAAGAAATAACGTCTCCTTTTTTATTTGTTAAAGAAATAATGATGTTGTTAAAAGATGCAGTTACGTGCGCCTCTCCAACAGCATCAATTATTACCTTACGCTTTTTTGAACTTGCTTTTGCCATAATTTTTCAGTTTTAGTAATTTAGTTTTCTAACCTTATAGTAAATACTATTATTAGATCTTGATTACTTTATCTAACTTATTTTTTCTTGTTAGCTACAGTTTTTCTCTTACCTTTTCTTGTACGAGAGTTATTCTTAGTTCTTTGTCCTCTTAATGGAAGACCAAGTCTATGACGAATTCCTCTTTGACAACCGATATCCATCAAACGTTTGATGTTTAACTGTACCTCAGAACGTAATTCTCCTTCAATAGTGAAAGATCCTACTTGTTCTCTAATTGCTGCGATTTGATCATCTGTCCAATCTTGAACTTTAATGCTCTCATCTACTTTTGCTTCTGCTAGAACTTTTTGAGCTCTGCTGCTTCCTATACCAAAGATGTAAGTTAATGCGATAACACCTCTTTTATTCTTTGGAATATCAATACCTGCTATTCTTGCCATTACCCTTGTCTTTGTTTAAATCTAGGATTTTGTTTATTAATCACGTATAATCTACCTTTTCTGCGAACTATTTTGCAGTCGGCACTTCTTTTTTTAACTGATGCTCTAACTTTCATCTGTTTTGTTTTTTTAGTATCTGTAAGTAATTCTTGCCTTTGATAAATCGTATGGGCTCATTTCTAATTTCACCTTATCTCCTGGTAATAATTTAATATAATGCATACGCATTTTACCTGAAATGTGAGCCGTAACAATATGTCCGTTTTCTAATTCTACACGAAACATCGCATTAGATAATGCTTCTGTAATTGTTCCGTCTTGTTGAATTGCTGATTGTTTAGCCATATTATTTATTCGATTTTCTGTTGCTATTCCCCGCTTTCATTAAACCATCATAATGACGATTTAACAAATACGAATTAATTTGTTGCAACGTATCAATTGCAACCCCAACCATAATTATTAATGATGTTCCACCAAAAAACATGGCCCAACTATGTTGTACTCCAAACTGAACTACAATTGATGGTAAGATTGATAATGCCGCTAAAAACAACGATCCTGGAAACGTTATTCTAGATAAAACAGAATCTAATCTATCTGCTGTGTCTTTTCCTGGTCTAATTCCTGGTATAAAACCACCACTTCTTTTTAAATCATCTGCCATTTTATTCGTAGGAATAGTAATAGCAGTATAGAAATAACTAAAGATGACAATTAACAATGCAAAAATAACATTGTACCATAAACCATTCATATCTTGTAAACTAGCAATTGCTGGAAATCTCTGAGCTAAAGCAACTGGTAAAAACATAATTGCTTGTGCAAAGATAATTGGCATTACACCTGCTGCATTTAATTTCAAAGGAATATAATCTCTTGAACCTGCAACATTTTGTACATTTCCCACAACTGTTCTTCTAGCATATTGCACCGCGATCTTTCGAACAGCAGTAACTAATAGCACAGTTAATAAAATTACTACAAACCAAACAATGATTTCTATTAAAACCATCATAATACCACCCGCACCTGCATTTGTTGTTTTTGCAACAAATTCTTGTAAAAATGCTGCTGGAAATTTAGCTAAAATACCTACTGTTATTAATAATGATATACCATTACCAACACCTTTGTCTGTAATACGCTCTCCCAACCACATAGCAAAAACCGTTCCTGCAGTTAAAATGATAATAGATGATATCCAAAAAGTAGGTCCAGTTACTAAAAAAGCCTCTGGTCCTAAACCAAATTGTGTTTTAATAGCCGTAATATACGTTGGTGCTTGAACCAAAGTAATACCTATCGTTAACCATCTAGTTATTTGTGTAATTTTTTTACGTCCACTTTCTCCATCTTTTTGTAGTTTTTGTAAATAAGGAACCGCAATTCCCATTAACTGAACTACAATAGATGCTGAAATATAAGGCATAATACCAAGTGCCATTACTGACGCTCTAGCAAATGCTCCTCCTGTAAATGCATTTAATAAACCTAAAAGACCTCCAGAAGTACTCTCTTTTAAAGCTGTAAGTTGTAAGGGATCTATTCCAGGTAAAGGAACAGCCGCCATAAAACGATATACAGCAATTAAACCGATTGTAAGAAGAATTTTATTTTTCAACTCCTCAATACTGAAAATTTCTTTTAATCTATTTATTAATTTCATCATTTACGGGATGTTATAAAGTAACAGCTTCTCCTCCAGCCGCTTCAATAGCTGCTTTTGCTGATGCTGTAAATTTATGTACAGTAATATTTAATTTAGCCTTTAATTCTCCACCACCTAATATTTTTATTAAGTCGTTTTTTCTTGCCAATCTATTAGCTATTAAAGAATCTAAATCTACTGTATCTGTTATCTTTCCACTATCTACTAAAGATTGTAATTTATCTAAATTGATACCTTGATATTCAATACGATTAATGTTTGTGAAACCAAATTTTGGTACACGTCTTTGAAGTGGCATTTGCCCACCTTCAAAACCAATCTTTTTAGAATAACCAGAACGAGATTTCTGTCCGTTGTGTCCTCTTGTAGCGGTACCACCTTTTCCAGATCCTTCACCTCTTGCAATTCTTTTTCCTTTTTTAATGGAACCTTCTGCTGGTGTTAAATTATGTAAACTCATTTTTCTATATGTCTTATTTAATTTCTTCGAAAGAAACTAAGTGTTTAACTGTATTTACCATACCAACTATAGAAGGCGTAGCCTCATGCTCTACAGTTTGGTGCATTTTACGTAAACCTAATGCCTCTAAAGTTCTTTTTTGACTTTGTAGACGTCCGATTTGACTTTTTACTTGTGTAACTTTAATTCTTGCCATCGTTCTTAGGTTTATCCGTTAAATACTTTCTCTAAAGAAATACCTCTTTGTTTAGCAATAGATGCTGCACTTCTTAATTGTAATAAAGCATCAAAAGTTGCTTTTACTACATTATGAGGATTTGAAGATCCTTGAGATTTTGATAATACATCATGTATACCTACAGCCTCTAACACGTGTCTTACAGCACCACCGGCTATAACTCCTGTACCATGAGATGCAGGCTTTAAAAACACTTTAGCTCCACCAAATTTACCTTTTTGTTCATGAGGTAAAGTTGCTTCTAAAATAGGAATTCTTACTAAGTTTTTCTTAGCATCTTCAATTGCTTTAGCAATAGCAGATGCAACATCCTTAGATTTACCTAATCCATGACCAACAACACCACTTCCGTCTCCTACAACAACAATTGCAGAGAAACCAAATGCTCTACCACCTTTTGTTACTTTAGTAACACGTTGTACACCAACTAATCTATCTACAAGATCTAACCCACTAGGCTTAACTCTTTCTACGTTTTTATATCCTTGCATAATTTCTTAAAATTTTAAACCAGCTTCTCTTGCAGCGTCTGCTAATACTTTAACTCTACCGTGATATAAATATCCGTTTCTATCAAAAGATACTGTTTCTATACCAGCTTTAGTTGCTTTCTCAGCGATTGCTTTTCCAACAGCTATTGCAGCATCTGATTTAGTATCTGCTTTTATTTCTTTATTTCTAGATGAAACTGAAGCTAATGTTACTCCGTTTACATCGTCTACCAATTGAGCGTAAATTTCCTTGTTACTTCTATAAACCGTTAACCTTGGTTTAACAGCTGTACCAGAAATAATCTTTCTAATTCTACGCTTAATTCTAGCTCTTCTTTGAAGCTTTGATAATGCCATAATGTTATATATTATGCAGATTTACCTGCTTTTCTTCTTAATATTTCACCAACAAACTTAACACCTTTACCTTTATAAGGCTCTGGAGCTCTGAAAGAACGAATCTTTGCAGCAATTTGACCAACTAATTGTTTGTCAAATGAAGATAATTTAATGATCGGGTTTTTCCCTTTCTCAGATATTGTTTCAATTTTAACTTCTGGAGCTATTTCTAAAACAATATTATGAGAGAAACCTAAAGCTAAATCTAATTTTTGTCCTTGATTAGATGCTCTATAACCTACACCTACCAATTCTAAATCTTTAGTCCAACCTTTACTTACACCTTCAATCATATTTGCGATCAAAGCTCTCATTAAACCATGTTGTGCTTTATGGTCTTTACTTTCAGATGCTCTATCTAATGTGATAGTTCCATCTTCAATCTTAATTGTAATACCATTAGAAATAGTCTGAGTTAACTCACCTAATTTTCCTTTAACGGTTACAACATTGTCTTTTATGTTTACATCTACACCTTGTGAAATGCTAACGGGATTTTTTCCTATTCTACTCATTTCCTTAGATTAATAAACGTAACATAAAACTTCTCCTCCAACATTTTCTTGACGTGCTTTTTTGTTTGTCATTACACCTCTAGATGTAGAAACAATAGCAATTCCAAGTCCGTTTAATACTCTTGGCATCTCTGTAGAGCCAACATATTTACGTAAACCTGGTGTACTGATACGTTGAATTTTTCTAATTACTGACTCTTTTGTGTCTCTTTCGTATTTTAAAGCTATCTTAATTGTCCCCTGAACTTTATCGTCATTGAACTGGTAGCTTAAAATATACCCTTGATCAAACAAAATTTTAGTCATTTCCTTCTTCAAATTTGAAGCCGGAATTTCCACTACTCTGTGTCCTGCTGCGATTGCATTTCTTACTCTAGTAAGAAAATCCGCGATTGGATCTGTATACATATTTATTTAAAATTGCGATTACGGTTTTCAAATATCTCTATTTATGCTACAGATTGCTCTGTGATAAATGAACCTATAATCAGTTAAAATTCTTATACTCAAAAAAAATAGAGCGTGCAAAGATACACATTCTATTTTTATATTTGAGCTTTATTTAAAATTTTCTACCAAGATGCTTTTTTAACACCAGGTATTAAACCTTGATTTGCCATTTCTCTAAAAGTAACACGAGATAAACCAAATTGTCTCATATATCCTTTTGGACGTCCAGTTAATTTACATCTGTTATGCATTCTAACTGGTGAAGCATTCTTTGGCAACTTTTGCAAAGCTTCATAGTCTCCAGCTTCTTTTAAAGCTTTTCTCTTTTCTGCATATTTTGCAACTGTTGCTGCTCTCTTACGCTCACGCGCTTTCATTGATTCTTTAGCCATTTCTTAATTTTTTTTGAATGGTAAACCTAATTCTCCTAATAATGATTTTGCTTCTTTATCAGTATCTGCAGATGTTACAAAAGTAATATCCATTCCACTAATCTTTTTAACTTGATCAATATTAATCTCTGGGTAGATGATTTGTTCAGTAATTCCTAAATTGTAATTACCTCTTCCATCAAAACCATTAGCTTTTATACCGTTAAAGTCTCTTACACGAGGTAAAGAAGCTGTAACTAATCTATCTAAAAACTCATACATTTTATCTCCACGTAAAGTAACTTTAACACCAATTGGCATCCCTTTACGCAATTTAAATGCTGCGATATCTTTTTTAGACATTGTAGAAACTGCTTTTTGACCTGTAATTTTAGTCAACTCTTCTACAGCATAATCTATTAATTTCTTATCTGCAATTGCAGCACCTACACCTTTAGAAACAACTATTTTTTCTAATTTAGGTACTTGCATTACATTCTTGTAACTGAATTCTTCAGTAAGAGCTTTTATTACTCTTTCTTTGTATTCTGCTTTTAATCTTGGTACGTAACTCATGATTATCCTTATTTTTTAGTTTTTTTAGAGACTCTAGTCTTAGTATCTCCATCAACCTTATAACCTACTCTCACAGCTACACCATCTTCAACTAACATTAAGTTAGATATGTGAAGTGAAGCTTCTTTCTTTACAATACCACCTTGAGGATTTTGAGCGCTAGGTTTTGTGTGCTTAGAAACTAAGTTAACACCTTCTACTAAAACTCTATCCTTGTCTTTAATGATTTGTAAAACCTTTCCTTCAGATCCTTTATGATCTCCTGCAATTACTTTTACAGTATCTCCTGATTTTAATTTGAACTTCTTCATCTTATATAATGATTTAAAGCACTTCAGGTGCTAATGATACTATTTTCATGAATTGTTTCTCACGAAGCTCACGAGCAACAGGACCAAATACACGTGTTCCTCTCATTTCCTCTGTAGGATTTAAAAGTACACAAGCGTTATCATCAAATCTGATGTATGATCCGTCTTTACGTCTTACTTCTTTTTTCGTTCTTACAACAACTGCTCTAGATACTTGACCTTTTTTTACAGTTCCGTTTGGAGTTGCAGATTTAACAGCTACTACAATCTTGTCTCCAATACTTGCGTAACGTTTTCTTGTTCCTCCTAAAACTCTAATCACTAAAACTTCTTTTGCTCCAGTGTTATCTGCGACTTTTAATCTTGATTCTGTCTGTAACATATTATTTAGCTCTTTCTAGGATTTCTACTAATCTCCAACGTTTAGATTTACTCATAGGTCTTGTTTCCATGATCCTAACAGTATCTCCTTCGTTGCAATCATTCTGTTCGTCGTGTGCAACATACTTTTTCGTCTTTAATACGAATTTACCGTACATTGGGTGCTTTACTCTCTTAGTTTCAGCAACAACAATAGATTTTTCCATTTTGTTACTAGAAACAACACCAATTCTCTCTTTTCTAAGATTTCTTTTTTCCATCTTTAAAACTGACTATAGAATTATTGTAATTCTCTTTTTGTTAATTCTGTTGCAATTCTTGCTACAGTTCTTCTTAAACCTCTCAATTGCAATGGATTCTCCAATGGAGTGATTGCATGAGCCATTTTAAGATCAGTATAATTCTTTTGCAACGCTCCAAGCTTCTCATTAAGATCAGCTGTAGATAATTCTTTTACTTCAGATTGTTTCATTTTATTTAGAATTATGCGTTAATATCAAAATCTCTTGCTATTACAAACTTCGTTTTCACTGGAAGTTTCTGAGCTGCTAAACGTAAAGCTTCTTTTGCCACATCCATTGATACTCCACCAATTTCAAACAAAATTCTACCCGGTTTAATAACTGCAACAAAATGATCTGGTGCTCCTTTTCCCTTACCCATACGTACCTCTAAAGGTTTCTTAGTGATAGGCTTGTCTGGAAATACTTTAATCCATAACTGCCCTTCTCTTTTCATATGACGAGTTGCCGCGATACGAGCTGCTTCTATTTGACGAGAAGTTAATAAGTTCTGGTCTAGAGATTTGATACCAAACATTCCATTAGAAAGTTGATTTCCTCTACCAGAAATACCAGTCATATTTCCTTTCGACTTCTGTACCTTACGGTATTTTACTCTTTTTGGCTGTAACATTTTTAATTTCTAATTTTAAAAATTATTTTCTTCTACGAGGTTGTTGACGTTTAGATCTATCACCACCACCTTTATTACCGCCTTGTTTTTTAGACAAACCAACTAATGGAGACAATTCTCTTTTACCATATACCTCACCCTTCATAATCCATACTTTAACACCTAGTCTTCCGTATTGAGTATGTGCTTCTACAAGTGCATAATCAATATCAGCTCTAAAAGTAGAAAGTGGAATTCTTCCTTCTTTATAATGTTCTGAACGTGCCATTTCAGCTCCATTTAAACGACCTGAAATTTGAATTTTAATTCCTTCAGCGTTCATACGCATAGTAGCCTGAATAGCCATTTTAGTAGCTCTCTTATAAGAAATTCTATTTTCAATTTGACGAGCAACACTAACTGCAACTAATTTTGCATCTAATTCTGGACGTTTAATTTCAAAAATATTAATTTGAACCTCTTTACCTGTAATTTTTTTAAGCTCCTCTTTTAACTTGTCTACCTCTTGACCTCCTTTACCAATAATGATACCTGGACGTGCAGTTGTGATAGTAACGGTTACAAGTTTTAAAGTACGCTCTATAATTACTCTAGAAACACTTGCTTTAAATAATCTAGCATTTACATACTGTCTTATTTTAAAATCTTCAGCTAATTTATCTCCGTAGTCATTACCACCATACCAGTTAGATTCCCAACCTCTGATGATTCCTAAACGATTCCCTATTGGATTTGTTTTTTGTCCCATTTCTACTTTAATTAATTGCTTAAATTTTTACTACCTAACTCTAAAGTTACGTGATTAGAACGCTTACGAATTCTATGAGCACGCCCTTGTGGAGCTGGTCTTAATCTCTTTAACATTCCTGCGCTATCAACACAAATTGTTTTTACAAACAATTTAGCTTCTTCAATAGACGCTTCTTCATTTTTAGCTTGCCAGTTTGCAATTGCAGACAACAACAATTTCTCTAAATTAATTGAAGCTTCTTTTGGGCTAAATTTTAAGATTTTTAAAGCTTTTTCAACTTCTACTCCTCTTATCTGATCTGCGACTAAACGCATTTTTCTCGGTGATGTAGGACAGTTAGTAAGCTTCGCGAAAGCACGTTGCTTTCTATCTGCTTTTAACTGATCTGCCATGTTTTTTTTACGAACTCCCATATCCTACTATTTTTTTCCTTTATTTTTTGCACCAGCGTGTCCTCTAAAAGAACGAGTTGGTGAAAATTCGCCTAACTTATGCCCTACCATGTTTTCTGTAACATAAACTGGTACAAACTGACGTCCGTTATGAACAGCAATTGTTTGTCCAACAAAATCTGGAGAAATCATACTTGCTCTAGACCAAGTTTTGATTACAGTTTTGTTTCCAGCTTCTACATTAGCTAACACTTTTTTCTCTAATTTATAGTGAATGTAAGGTCCTTTTTTTAATGATCTTGCCATAACTTAATTATTTCTTTCTACGTTCAATAATGTACTTATTACTAGCTTTAGTCTTAGATCTAGTTTTAAATCCTTTAGCAGGAATACCATTTCTAGATCTTGGATGACCTCCAGAAGCACGACCTTCACCACCACCCATTGGGTGATCGACAGGATTCATTCTTACTGCATTAACTCTTGGTCTTCTACCTAACCATCTTCTTCTACCTGCTTTACCAGATACTAATAATTGATGATCTGAATTAGATACAACTCCAATAGTTGCCATACACGTTAACAAGATTAATCTTGTTTCACCAGAAGGTAACTTTACAGTTGCGTACTTACCATCTCTTGCCATTAACTGTGCAAAAGAACCTGCAGAACGAGCCATAACTGCTCCTTGACCTGGACGTAATTCAATACAAGATATTGTAGTTCCTAAAGGAATTTCGCTTAATGCCATTGCATTTCCAATTTCTGGAGCAACACCACTACCTGCTACAATAGTTTGACCTACTGTTAAACCGTTTTGTGCAATCACATAACGCTTTTCTCCATCAGCATAACTAAGTAAAGCAATAAATGCAGTACGATTTGGATCGTACTCTATAGTTTTAACTGTTGCGGGAATACCTGCTTTCTCTCTTTTAAAATCGATAATACGGTATCTTTGTTTATGACCACCTCCGATATTACGAGTTGTCATTCTTCCCTGACTGTTTCGACCTCCAGATCGTTTTTTCGGAGCAAGTAAACTTTTCTCCGGCTTATCAGTTGTTATGGTGTCGAACCCATTTACAACTCTAAAACGCTGACCTGGTGTTATTGGTTTTAATTTTCTAACTGACATTTTTGTCTTTTCTTAAAGATTGTTATAAAAATCAATGCTTTCTCCTTCTGCTACTTGAACGATAGCCTTCTTGTATCCACTTTTAATACCAGTTACTAAACCTTTTTTAGTAAACTTAGTATTTCTTTGAATTGGATAGTTTAAAGTCTTAACGCTTAAAATAGAAACTCCATAAGCCGCTTCTACAGCTCCCTTGATTTCAACTTTATTAGCTTTCTTATCTACAACAAATGTAAAACGATTATATAATTCGCTATCATTAGTTGCTTTTTCCGTGATAATAGGTTTTATTAAAATACTCATTATGAATCCCTATTTATTTAAAATTGTATTAATTCCTTCTAAAGAACCTTCAGTAATAACGATCTTACTTGCATTTAAAATACCATAAGTATTTAAATCTGAAGCGTTAATTACTGTAGAACCTTTTAAGTTTCTAGAAGATAAATACACATTCGTATTTAATCCATTTAAAACAAATAAAGATTTTCTAGCATCTAAAGCTAAAGCATCTAATAAGTTTGTAAAGTTTTTTGTCTTTGGTGTTTCAAAGTCAAAATCTTCTATCACTACCAAGTTTTTATCTGTTGCTTGAATACTTAAAGCAGACTTACGTGCTAAACGCTTTAAGTTTTTATTCAATTTAAAAGAATAACTTCTTGGTCTTGGTCCGAACATACGTCCACCACCTCTAAAAACACCAGACTTGATAGAACCTGCTCTTGCAGTACCAGTTCCTTTTTGTTTTTTTATCTTTCTTGTAGAACCTGTAATTTCAGCTCTCTCTTTAGATTTATGCGTTCCTTGACGTTGATTTGCCAAATACTGCTTTACATCTAAATAAATCGCATGATCGTTAGGCTCTATCCCAAATACATCGCTAGAAAGTTCAACTTGTCTACCTGTATCTTTTCCTGTAATATCTAAAACTGCTACTTTCATTATTTCTGAATAGTTACAAAAGCATTTTTGTGTCCAGGAACTGCTCCTTTAACAACAAGTAAGTTCTTTTCAGCAACTACTTTTAATACTCTTAAGTTTTGTACTTTCACTTTATCTCCACCCATACGGCCTCCCATTCGCATTCCTTTGAATACTCTTGCAGGATATGACGCAGCACCGATAGAACCCGGAGCTCTTAAACGGTTATGTTGACCGTGAGTAGCTTGACCTACACCAGCAAATCCATGACGTTTTACAACACCTTGAAAACCTTTACCTTTAGATACACCAGAAACATCAACGAATTCGCCTTCTTCAAAGTGATCTACAGTAATAGAATCTCCTAATTTAAACTGCTCTTCAAATCCTTGAAATTCAACAACTTTTCTTTTAGCAGTGGTACCAGCTTTTTTAAAGTGGCCATCTAACGCTTTGTTAGAACTTTTTGCTTTTTTGTCATCGAAACCAAGCTGTAACGCACTATAGCCGTCAACCTCTTCGGTTCTGACCTGAGTGACAACGCAAGGACCTGCTTCGATTACTGTACAAGGAATATTCTTCCCGTTCTCATCGAATAAGCTGGTCATCCCAATCTTTCTTCCTATTAACCCAGACATTTAGTTAAAATTTTAGACGATAGATTTAATTATCCAGCGCGTCTATATTAATAATTTATTTTTTGAAACAATTGTTTCATTTTCGTCCTTTAAATTTCGACCAAAAAAAACAGCGCAAACAAATTCAACGCTGATTTTGTTTTTTCCGTTTTTCCTTCGCGAAACGCTCTGGACATGTTACTATTTCTTAATTTTACTCAAAAAATAGCGTCACCCTACTCTATTTCGGGTTGCAAAAGTATAAAAAACTTTCGGTTTAACAAAATTAAACCGAAAGTTAATATAAAATTACTTTTTTTTAGAGATCCTCACTTTCGTGAGAACTACCATTAAAGTTTAATTAAACTTTAATTTCTACTTCAACACCGCTTGGTAACTCAAGTTTCATTAAAGCATCAATAGTTTTCGAAGAAGAACTATAAATGTCTAATAATCTTTTGTAAGAAGCTAATTGAAATTGCTCTCTAGATTTTTTGTTTACGTGTGGAGAACGTAAAACAGTAAAAATCTTTTTATGTGTTGGTAATGGTATTGGTCCGTTTACAACAGCACCAGTACTTTTTACCGTCTTAACGATTTTTTCAGCAGATTTATCTACTAAATTGTAATCGTAAGATTTTAATTTAATTCTAATTTTTTGACTCATCTTGTAATTATTAAGTAGATTATCCTTTAGATTTTGCGATTACTTCTTCCGATACATTAGAAGGAGTTTCTGCATAATGTGAAAATTCCATAGTAGATGTTGCTCTACCAGAAGACATAGTTCTTAAAGCTGTTACATATCCAAACATTTCAGATAATGGAACAATTGCTTTTACAACTTTAGATCCAGCACGATCACTCATGTCGTTCACTTGACCTCTTCTTCTATTTAAATCTCCAACGATATCACCCATGTTTGCTTCAGGAGTTAACACTTCTACCTTCATTAAAGGTTCCATGATTTTTGCTTTTGCAGATTTTGCAGAAGCTTTATACCCCATTCTTGCAGCTAACTCAAAAGATAATGCATCAGAATCCACTGCGTGGAAAGACCCATCTCTTAAAGTAACTTTCATTGAATCCATTTCGTATCCAGCTAAAGGACCATTCTTCATAGCTTCTCTGAATCCTTTCTCTACAGAAGGAACAAATTCTCTAGGAACATTACCACCTTTAATAACAGAATCGAATTGTAATCCTTGAACACCTTCATCTGCAGGCCCTATTGTAAATGCAATATCAGCAAATTTACCACGACCACCAGATTGTTTTTTATAAACTTCTCTATGATCTGTTTCAGCAGTAATAGCTTCTTTATATTCAACTTGAGGTTGACCTTGATTTACTTCAACATTAAACTCACGTCTTAAACGATCTACAAGTACATCTAAATGTAACTCTCCCATTCCAGAAATAATAGTTTGTCCTGAAGCTTCATCTGAACGTACTGTAAACGTTGGATCTTCTTCTGCCAACTTAGCAAGTCCGATACCTAATTTATCTACATCCGCTTTTGTTTTAGGCTCAACAGCAATACCAATTACTGGGTCTGGAAAATCCATAGACTCTAATACAAGAGGGAATTTTTCAGCAGTTAAAGTATCTCCTGTTTTAATAGATTTAAAACCTACAGCAGCACCAATATCTCCAGCTTCGATATAATCAATTGCATTTTGCTTATTCGCATGCATTTGATAAATACGAGAAATGCGTTCTTTTTTACCTGAACGGTTATTTAAAACATAAGAACCAGCATCTAAACGACCAGAATATGCTCTAAAAAATGCTAAACGACCAACAAAAGGGTCTGTTGCAATTTTAAAAGCTAAAGCAGCAAAAGGCTCATCTACACTTGGTTTACGTAATTCTTTTTCTTCTGTATCTGGGTTTATACCTACAATACCTTCTTTATCCATAGGAGAAGGTAAATAACGACAAACAGCATCTAAAAGAAACTGAACACCTTTATTTTTAAATGCAGAACCACAAATCATAGGAATGATAGCCATATCCATAACAGCAGCTCTCAGTGCATGATGCACTTCATCTTCCGTAATAGAATTTTCATCTTCCATGAATTTCTCTAAAAGATTTTCATCATAACTAGCTACTTCTTCAATAAGATTAGCACGTAATGCTTTCGCTTCTTCTTTTAAATCATCAGGAATATCTACAACATCAAATGTTGCACCCATTCCTTCTTCATGCCATATAATAGCTCTGTTTTTAACTAGATCTACAATACCTTTAAAGTTCTCTTCATCACCAATATTTAAAACAATTGGAACTGCATTAGAACCTAACATTGTTTTTACCTGGTCACAAACCATCATAAAATCAGATCCTTGACGGTCCATCTTATTAACAAAACCAATTCTTGGCACTTTATAATTATCAGCAAGTCTCCAGTTAGTTTCTGACTGAGGCTCAACACCATCAACTGCAGAAAATAAGAAAACTAAACCATCCAAGACACGTAATGATCTATTTACTTCTACAGTAAAATCAACGTGACCTGGAGTATCAATAATATTGAAATGGTAATCTTTAGTATCTGGAAGAACTTTAGCGTTTTCCATAGGAAATTGCCATTCACAAGTAGTTGCAGCAGAAGTAATTGTAATACCTCTTTCCTGCTCTTGCTCCATCCAGTCCATTGTAGCTGCTCCATCATGCACCTCACCAATCTTGTGAGAAACACCCGTATAGAACAACACACGTTCTGTTGTAGTAGTCTTACCAGCATCAATATGTGCGGCAATACCTATATTTCTTGTATATCTTAAATCTCTAGCCATCTCTATTAAAATCTAAAGTGAGAGAAAGCTTTATTAGCCTCTGCCATTTTGTGAGTATCAGTACGTTTTTTTACTGCTGCACCCTCTTCTTTAGCTGCTGCTAAAATTTCCGCTGCTAAACGCTGTGCCATGGTTTTTTCATTTCTCTTACGAGTATATAAAATCATCCATTTAATAGCCATAGACACCTTACGGTCTGGTCTAATTTGCATTGGTATTTGGAATGTTGCACCACCAACACGACGAGATCTTACTTCTACGTGAGGCATTACATTTGACAAACCATCTTTCCAAATTTCTAAAGCCGATTTTTCTTCGTCTTCTCCTTTTCTTTCTTCTACTAGCTCTAAAGCGTCATAAAACACTTTAAATGCTACAGACTTCTTACCGCTCCACATTAAGTTATTCACAAAACGTGTTACTAACTGATCGTTAAATTTTGGATCCGGTAATAAGACTCTTTTTTTTGCTGCTCTTTTTCTCATGTCTTTACATTAAAAAAGTTAATTAATTTGTTATTAGCTCTTCGCTACAAAACATTAAAACAATAGTAAAAACTCAAGAAAATTCTCAAACAATTAACTACTACTCTAAAAGCTTTACAACTCTTTACCGATAACTCTTACTTCTTTGGGCGTTTTGCACCATACTTTGAACGTCTCTGGGTTCTACCCTCAACTCCCGCTGTATCTAATGCACCACGTACTACGTGATATTTAACACCTGGTAAATCTTTTACCCTTCCACCTCTAACTAATACTATCGAGTGCTCTTGTAAGTTATGTCCTTCTCCTGGAATGTATGCGTTTATCTCATTACCATTTGTCAATCTAACTCTGGCAACTTTACGCATTGCTGAATTAGGTTTTTTTGGTGTTGTAGTATAAACACGAGTACACACTCCACGTCTTTGAGGACAAGACGACAAAGCAGCCGATTTACTCTTCTTAGTTATTTTGGTTCTTCCTTTACGAACTAATTGTTGAATAGTTGGCATACTAAATTATTACTGTTTTTCGTTTATAATTAAACCTTTACTCTTTTTTAAGAGTCCGCAAATGTACAATTTTTTTCTAATTATTCAAGTATCAGCAAGTTATTTTTTCTTAATGATGATTTTTATATTGAATTTTGTGATTTTCTATTACTTTTGAACCAATTATTTTATCCATTTTGAAAAAAAGAACCACTCATTATATATATATATTACTCACCTTATACTCCATTAATGGAATCTTTGCTCAGGAATTCACTTTAGATTTAACTTCTAAAAATAAAATTGAAAAAAAAGTTTTAAATAAAATTGACTATCTAAAACTTCACAAAGACACTATTACCATAAATAAAGAAATAGTTAGAGTAACTGAATATTTAAAAAACATAGGTTATTTTACAAGCAACATAGAAAGCATAAAAAAAGCAAAAAACAAATACATTATCTCCATCAACCTAAACAAAAAGATAGAGAATGCCATTATTAACATAAACCAAACAACAAATAATTATTTAAAAACATCAACAGAAAAAGAAAACACCGTTACTATTCCGATTGAAAAGTTATCATCCACCCTTTCCAATATTTCCAAAAAATTAGATAACGAAGGAAAATCTTTTTCTACAGTACGATTAAAAAACATTATAATTAAAGACAAAACATTATTTGCTGATTTAATTATTAACCCTTCTAAAAAAAGAACCATTAATAAGGTGATTGTAAAAGGGTATGCTAACTTCCCAAAATCGTATTTAAAAAATTACTTCAACATAAAACCTTCTAGTGTTTTCAATCAAACAAAAATTAAAGAAATATCTGAAGCGTCAAAAAGTTTAGACTTCATTAAAGAAATTAAATCTCCAGAAATATTATTTACAAAAGATTCTACCTTATTATATATGTACTTAAGAAAACATCCAAATAATAGTTTTGATGGAATTGTAAGTTTTGCTTCTAAAGAAAATGGAGACGTATTATTTAATGGAAATATCGACATACAACTACACAACATTCTAAACACAGGCGAAAAGTTTGGCTTATTTTGGAATAGTATTGGAGAAGAAAAACAAGAATTAAAATTATCTACCCAAATACCCTATATTTTCAACTCGAAATTTAGTCCAGAAATGGCTTTTAACATCTATAAACAAGATTCTACATTTCTAAACTCAAAATTTGATACTAGAATAGCGTATCACATTAACTCTAAAGCAGAACTGTCATTCACTTACAATTCTGAAACCTCGGAGAACCTAAAAGAAAACCTAAAAAACAATATAGAGAGTTATAGCAATTATTTTTTAGGATTTCAATTTAAATACAACGTACCTAAAAATGATTTTTTTTTAAACAACAAATTTTACGTAGATCTAAATCCTAGCTATGGTAAAAGAACAACAGATAAAAACACCACAAATCAATTTAAAATAGAATCTACCATTTCATACCTATGGGATTTAAATATACGCAATAGTATTTTTATCAAAAATAAAACAGGTTATTTAAACTCAGACACATTTATAGACAATGAACTATATAGAATTGGAGGAGCAAATAGCATACGTGGGTTTAATGAGCAAAGCATATTCACCAACAATTACACTTATTTTAACATAGAATATAGATTCCTAACATCTAAAAAATCATATTTATACACTTTAACCGACCTGGGAAGAATTAAGCTAAATTCTAAAAACGAAAATCTATTAGGTTTAGGATTGGGTTATTTATTCAATACAAATAATTCTCAAATTAACCTTAATGTTTCCGTAGGTAAAACAAACCAACAAAATATTGACTATAAAAGTATTAAGTTCATCATCAACTGGAAAAACTATTTTTAACATAATCTTTCAATATTTTTCCAACAAATTAAAACATTATATTATAGTTAGGAATAAATACGGATAACAACTACTAAAAATCAATTATTAATATTATTCCAAAACATTAAAATCATTAAATATTCCACAACTAGAACCAGAGAAAAAGATCAAAATTTCTAAATAAACTAACGATTTGACTAAAATAATAAAAATATAATAATTTATTTTACATAAAAAAAACAAGCACCCCTAAAACAAACAACAATCATAAATAACACATTGTCAATTATTTAAAACTAAAAACACTCAGTAAAGTGATGATAAAACAAAAAAAACCACAACTTATACTACCATAAATCCAAACTATTTATGTTAAAAAATTGTTTTATTAAGATAAATTTAAGATTTTTGGTTCTAATTAATTCAAATAATTATACAATGAAGACAAAGTTTAATGGAATTTTAACGCTATTCTTAGCGTTGGTCGTGCAAATTTCGTTTGCACAACAAAAAAAAGTTTCTGGGACTGTATCAGACTCATCTGGTACACTACCTGGAGTAAGTGTCGCTATTGAGGGCACAAACAATGGAACTCAAACTGATTTTAACGGAAAGTATTCCATTAACGTAAAACAAGGCGATGTGCTTAGTTTTAGCTATGTAGGATATAAAACCATTCAGAAAAAGGTTACAAATTCAAGCACTATTAATGTCTCTATGATAGAAGACTCGAGTGTTTTAGATGAAATTGTTGTCACCGCATTAGGTATATCTAGAGACAAAAAGTCTTTAGGGTATTCTACACAAAAAGTAGGTGGAGAAGAATTAACCACTAACAAAAGTGGTAACTTCGTAAATGCTCTTTCTGGTAAAGCATCTGGTGTTCAGATTAAAAAGAACAATAACTTAGGTGGATCTACAAATGTTGTTATTAGAGGTAACGCTTCTATGACTGGTAGTAATCAAGCTTTATTTGTAATTGACGGTGTACCAATTAATAACACAAACACAAACTCTGCTGGTCAAGCACAAGCAAATGGAGGGTATTATGATTACGGTAATGCTGCATCAGACATTAATCCAGATGATATAGAATCCTTAAACATTCTTAAAGGGGCTGCTGCATCTGCATTATATGGGTCTAGAGCTGCAAATGGTGTAATCATGATTACCACAAAAAAAGGTAAAAATGCTAAAGGAATTGGTGTAACTATTAATTCAGGAATGTCTTTTGGTCAAATAGATAAAAGTACTTTTGCCAAATACCAAACAAAATACGGAGCAGGTTATGGTGCTTATTATGATGGTCCAGGTGGTTATTGGTACGAAGAAGATATTAACGGAAACGGAAGCAATGACCAAGTTGTTGTTTATACAGAAGACGGTTCTTACGGAGCTCCTTTTGATGGTAGCTTAGTTTACCAATGGGATTCTTTTGACCCTGATTCTCCTAATTACCAAAAATCAACGCCATGGGTTAACGCTGCAAATGGTCCAATTTCTTTCTTTGAAACTCCAGTAACAATAACGAATTCTATCTCTTTAGACAAGAGTATGGATGAAGGGTCTTATAGATTAAACTATACACAATTTGATCAAACTGGTTTAATGCCAAACAGTTCAATTAAAAAACATAATTTTTCTTTTAGTGGTAACTATAAATTAAACGATAAACTTACTGTTACTAGTTACGCTAACTATATTAAAAGTGGTGGTAAAGGGCGTAACTCTACTGGATATGGAGATAATGTTGTTGCCAACTTTAAACAATGGTGGCAAACAAATGTTGACCTTAAACAACAAAAAGATATTTATTTTGCAACAGGAAGAAACGTAACATGGAATCCCGCAACTACAGACGCAGGTTCTGCTCCTATTTTCTGGGATAACCCTTATTGGAATAGATATGAAAACTACCAAAATGATTCAAGAAATCGTTTTATTGGTAACATCTCTTTAACTTATGAATTAAAAGACTGGTTAAGCGTTACCGGTAGAATTGCAACTGATACTTATTCTGAATTACAAGAAGAAAGAAGAGCAAACGGTAGTGTTGCAAGTAGTTTTGGCGTTAGTAGAGGAAATGTAGATTCTGGTTATGCTAGAAAAAATATTCAAAACACAGAAACAAACTACGATTTAATGTTTAATTTTAATAAAGACATTAGCGATAAAGTAAACTTAAAAGGTATCTTAGGTACTAACATTAGAAGAAATGACTTAAATTTAATTCATGTATCTACAGCAGGTGGATTAAGTGTACCTAAATTATACTCATTACAAAATAGTGTAAATGCCCTACCCTTACCTTACGAAAGAGCAGAAAAAATTGGAGTAGACGGTGTTTATATTAGTGGATCTTTAGGATATGACAACATGTTGTTTTTAGACGCAACGTATAGAAGAGACCATTCATCAACTTTACCTGCAGACCATAGTACTTTTGGTTACCCATCTGTTTCAGGAAGTTTTGTATTCAATAAATTAATAGAAAAAGATTGGATTTCCTTTGGTAAAGTGAGAGCAAATTATGCTGAAGTTGGTAACAGTGCTGAGTTCGATTTCTTATATGATAGTTTTGTTGTAAACACTCCTATAGGTAGTGCTAGCACATCTGTTGGTAACATTAAGAAAAACCCAAATTTAAAACCAGAAACTACAAAAAGTATGGAACTTGGTTTAGAAATGAAATTTTTAGATAACAGAGTTGGTTTTGATGCAGCTTATTACAAAAATAATTCAGTTGACCAAATTTTTGGTGTACCTGTATCTAAAGCTACAGGATTTACTTCTAAGATACTAAATGCTGGTGAAATTGAAAATAAAGGTATTGAACTTTCTCTTTATGGTAGCCCAATTAAAACGGAAGACTTTACTTGGAACATGAATGTTAACTGGTCTAAAAATGAAAACACAGTGGTTTCTTTAGTAGACGGTATCGAAAACTTACAATTAGGAGATTTTCAAGGAGGTGTTACTTTAAATGCTAGAGTTGGACAACCTTATGGAGTTATTCAAGGAAGTGATTACACTTATATAGATGGAGAAAAAGTAGTAGATGCATCTAACGGACAATATGTTGCCACTGCTACATCAGACCAAGTAATTGGAGACATTAACCCAGAATGGAATATGGGTATTTCTAATAATTTCCAATACAAAAACTTCTCTTTAAGTTTCTTAATTGACATTCAAAAAGGAGGAAGTATATTTTCTTTAGATCAATATTACGGTCTTGCAACTGGTTTATATGCAGAAACTGCTTTTACAAATGATCTTGGAAACCCTGTAAGAAACACAATTGCAGACGGAGGTGGATTTATCAACCCTGGTGTAAATGCTGATGGTTCTACAAATACCACTAGAATCGATGCTAATAGATTTGGTGCTTTCGGTTATAGAAGAGGTTTACCAAATAAAGCTTTTGTTTACGACGCTAGTTATGTGAAATTACGTGAATTAGCAGTTACTTTTAACTTCCCACAAAAGGTTTTAGACAAAACATTCTTATCTAACGCAACAGTAAGTTTTGTTGGAACTAACTTATGGATAATCCATAAAAACACACCTCATGAAGATCCTGAAGGTGGTTTAGGAGCAGGTAACTTACAAGGTTACTCAGTTGGTTCTTTACCTACAACAAGAGATTTCGGTTTCAATGTTAAACTTCAATTTTAAAAATGAAAAAAATGAAAAAAATATTAATATTAATTGCGGCAGTAATTATTACATCTTGTTCAGACAATTTAGAAGGTCTTAACAAGAACATAAAAGATCCTTCTGCCGTTCCTGGAGAAAGTTTATTTACAGGAGCACAGAAAAATTTAGTAGACCAAATAGTTGATCTAAATGTAAACAATAATAATACCAAACTTTGGTCTCAGTACTTGCAGGAAACTACGTATACAGATGAAAGCAATTACGATCAAGTAACTCGTACAATTCCTGGTACACAATGGAGTGTTCTTTATAAAGATGTATTAAAAGATTTGGACGAAGCAGCTAAAGTTATTGAAGCAACAACATACCCTTTAGCTTCTGATGCCGAACTAAAATCGAATAAACTACAAGTAATAGAAATATTAAAAGTATATACTTATAGTATTTTAGTAGAAACTTTTGGTGATGTTCCTTATTCTGAATCTTTAGACATAGACAATTTATTACCTAAATACGATAACGGTCTTACAGTTTATAAAGACTTAGTAACAAGATTAACTGCTGCAATTAGCGCACTAGACACCTCTAAAGGTAGTTTTGACACCGCTGATAATATTTATGCAGGTGATGTTACAAGCTGGAAAAAGTTTGCAGCTTCATTAAAATTAAGAATGGGTATTTTATTATCTGACGTAGATAATGCATTCGCAAAAAGCACTGTAGAATCTGCTGTTGCAACTGGTGTATTTACAAGCAATGCAGACAATGCTAACTTTAAGTATCTGCCAGCAGATCCTAACACGCACCCTGTACACGCTAATTTAGTTTTAAGCGGCAGACATGATTTTGTTGCAGCTGAAACAATTGTAGAAATTATGCAACCTAGATCATATGAGTATTTGGAAGACACAAATGAGGATGGAACTATAGATAGTAAAGATGATAAAACTGTGGTACCAGGATCTGTAACTGTAACAGACCCTAGAATGAAATACTTTTTCTCAGACAACTATGACGCTGATAAAACCGTTTCTCAAACCGTTTATCTAGGCGGAATAATTGGTAGCACCTCTAGCTTTGCATCACACACACAAGTATCTGCAAAAGTAGAAGCAGCAGATGCTCCAGGAGTAATTTTAGATTACGCAGAAGTAGAATTTCTTTTAGCAGAAGCTAGCGCAAGAACTTTCTCCGTAGGAGGAACTACTGCAAGCCATTATAATACTGCTATTGAAGCTTCAATTTTAAATTGGGGTGGAACTGCTGCTGAAGCAACGACATACCTTGCTCAACCAACTGTTAGTTACCTAACAGCAATTGCAACAAGTACTGCTGCAATGCCATGGAAAGAAGTTATTGGTACTCAAAAATGGTTAGCTTTATACAATAGAGGTTTTGAGGCTTGGACTTCAATCAGACTTTTAGATTTTCCAGAAATGAAAACTCCATCTGATGCATTATCTGGATACCCAAATAAATATACTTATCCTGTAATAGAACAAACATTAAACAGAGCAAACTATACTTCTGCCTCTGCAGCCATTGGCTCAGACACAGCAGAACAAAAATTATTTTGGGATAAAAACTAAGTATTTATCTAATGAAATAATCTTATTTTAATAAATTTTAAAGAGACTGTCTAAAAAGGCAGTCTCTTTTTTATTGTGTTAAGAAAATAATAAATAAACAGGAACTATTTTTATTATTAAAAACAATCTAATACTATAAAGATTTTAAAACAACACCAATAAATTATTAAATAACACTTGAAATTAATAGAACAAACTACATCATTCTTTTTGCGTTGTATTTGATATTAGTAAAAAAAAACTAAGCAATCGTTTCCTTATAAATCCTCTGCACCAAAACACACTTCAAAAAGAGTTTTAAACCTCACCTAAGAGCATCAATAAAATAAAGGAAGTAGTGGTTAAAAAAGGATTAAGAATATAATACCCATAATAATTATAGCTAAATCAATTCTTTTTCACTCATTTTATCAATAAAACAGAATTCGTTTTAAAAAGAGCAATAAATAAAAAATCAATAAAAAACTAACACAATAAATAAAAAAAGAACAAAAAAGCACTCACTATACCCCCAAAAAGAATAAAAAAACGTCTTTATTAACTATAAGATTGTTAGTTTAATATACAACACTGCAAAGTATTTGTGTTAAAAAATTGTTTTATTAAGATTAATTTAAGATTTTTGGGGTTAATTAATTCAAATAATTATACAATGAAGACAAAGTTTAATGGATTTTTGACGCTACTCTTAGCGTTAGTCGTGCAAATTTCGTTTGCACAAACAAAAACTATTTCCGGTACTGTTTCTGATAAATCAGGAGTATTACCTGGAGTTAGTATAGTCATTAAAGGCACTAAAAAAGGTACAGAAAGTGACTTTGATGGAAAATTCTCTATCAAAACAAACAATGGAGATGTTTTAATTTTCAGGTATCTTGGATACAAAACTACCAAAAAAACTATTGGAAGTAATAATATCTTAAATGTAACCTTAGAAGAAGGTGGTGAAGTTTTAGATGAAATAGTGGTAACAGCTACAGGTGGTCAAAAAGTAAAAAAAGCTTTAGGTTATTCTGCAGCCTCATTAGGTAAAAAAGATTTCACGATCTCTAAAACCTCCAACCCAATGGATGCATTGCAAGGAAAAGTATCGGGTGTAGATATTTCTGCAGGACCTGGACCTGGATCTACTCAAAACGTGATAATTAGAGGTTCATCTTCGTTTGGTAATAATCAACCATTATATATTATCGATGGTATTCCAATTACAAATAGTCAAAATAGATCAGGTAGTAGTTTAAACAACCAAGTTGATTTTGGTTCGGGAATTAATGCAATTAACCCTGACGATATTGAGAACATGACTGTACTTAAAGGAGCTGCTGCAACTGCACTTTATGGTTCTAGAGCAGCCAACGGGATAATAATGATAACTACCAAATCTGGGAAAAATACGGATGGAAAAGTAAATATTAGTTATAACAATACTTTTGCTTTTACAAGAGTTGGTTATTTACCAGAAGAACAAAAACAATTTGGCCAAGGTTGGAGCGGAGATCGCGCACTAGATGAAAATGGAAACTGGGGAGCTGCATATGATGGTTTAGATAGAGTTTGGGGAAGAGTTATAGACAATAGCCAAAGAATTAAACCTTATAATTTTGTAGAAAATAGAATTAGAGATTTTTACGATTTAGGAGAATCTCATAGTAATTCATTAGCACTTAGTGGTGGTAACGAAACCACTAACTTCTACCTGTCTTTATCTGAAAACAGTGTAGATGGTCCAATACCAACAGATAATGATTCTTATAATAGATATACCATTTCTATGAAAGGATCGCATCAAGGTGAAAAATTAAAAATTCAAGGATCAATTAATGTTGCATCAGAAAAAACAAACGCTGTTGAATCTGGACAAGGCTCTTCTGTTCTTAGATCTTTATATGAAATTTCAAACGACATTTCTCTTTTAGAATTAAAAGACTATAAAAACAAATTTAATAACTTAGACAACTATTTTACTCCTTATGGAATAAACCCTTATTATATTCTAAATGAAAATGGGGCTGAGCAACAGAAATATAAATTTTATGGTAAATTTCAGTTAGATTATAAACTTTTAGATAACTTAAAATTACAATATGCTTTTGGTGGAGATTTTGAAACATCTACTTCTGATGTTCATCATGCAATTATAGAATCTTCAACTGCAACATCATTAGATCCAGGTTCATATTCTGAAACAAGAAGAAACAGTTTACAAATGAATCATGACTTTAAAACTATCTATAACACCAAATTATTTAAAGGTATTAATTTAGATGCAATCGTTGGACTAAATGTAAATGAAAGACAAAGTGATGAATTAAAAGGAAGCATTAACTCTCTAGATTTACCGAATTATTATCATTTATCAAATTCTTTAGCTCCTTCTACATCTTCACAAACCTCTAGTAAAAGAAGACTAATGGGATTATACTATAACTTAGACTTCTCAATATATGATTACCTATACTTAACTTTATCAGGTAGAAATGACTGGTCTTCTACGTTACCAGAAAAAAATAATTCTTATTTTTATTCAGGACAGACTTTAAGTTTTATTCTTTCAGATTTTTTAGAAGCTAAAAATGTGAATACAGGAATAATGAATTTTGCAAAATTAAGGGTAGCTTACGGTACTACTGGTAATGATGCAGACCCATATTCTATTGCAGATAGATATGTATCTGCTACATCTACAAATCCAGGTTTTCCTCAGATAGATGATTTAGATTTCCCACTTAATGGAGTAAATGCATACTCAGCATCAAACAGATTACCGAATCCAGATTTAGCTCCAGAGTTAACAAACGAATTTGAAGTAGGAGTAGAAGCTCAATTTTTTAACAGCAGGTTAGGTTTTGAAGTTTCTTACTATAATAGATTCACAGAAGGTCTTATAGACGATAGACCAATAGACCCTTCATCTGGTTATACGTTTCAAACAACAAACTTAGGTGATGTTAGAAACAAGGGGCTTGAGATTAATTTTAACGCAACACCAGTAGTAATAAAAGATTTTAGTTGGAAAGTTAATGCAAATTTTTCTACCAATGACAATATGGTAGAAAAATTACAAGATGAAGTTTTTCTTGCTGGTTTAGGAGGTGCTGGAATTTATGCTGTTGAAGGAAAATCAATGGGACAATTTAAGGTTGCCAAAATTCAAACAACAGATACAGGACAGACTATCGTAGATGGATCTGGAATGCCGATAGCAACTGTAGATACAGAATATATTGGAAAAGACATTAATGAAGACTACAGATTAGGGTTAACAAATACTTTTACATGGAAAGGCTTTTCTTTAGCAGGTACTTTAGATTATAGAAATGGAGGGTACATCTATTCAGGAACAAAAGCATACATGGGAGGATGGACCGGTGGAGGAATAGAAACTGTATTAAATGATAGAAAACCATTTATTATAGAAAACTCTGTTACTAAAAACTCAGATGGATCATTTAGTGAGAACCACACACCTGTAGACAATACAAAATTAAATGACTTCTACAGTCAAGGAGGATTAACAGGAGAGGAATATGCAATCATAGATAGATCCTATTTAAAACTTAGAAATGTTAATTTAAGATACCAATTTCCTACTAGTATAACAGAAAAAATAAATGTTAAATCACTTTCACTTTCATTAAGCGCTAGTAATATACTATTATGGACTCCGGCAGAAAATAAATATATCGACCCTGAAACTACCTCTTTTGGAAATGACATTGGAGCAAAATTTGGAGAGTTTTCTGCAAATGCACCAAATCAAACCTTTACAATTGGTTTAAATCTTAACTTATAATATATAATAAAATGAAAAAATATATAACAATACTAATATTAACTTTGGTTATTACTACCAGCTGTAATAATTATTTGGACGTGAATACGGATCCAGATACCGTAGCAGCTGAACAGATTACTGACCCTAGAGCTATTCTACCTGCAGCTGAATTAAACTTAGCAAATACAATAATGGGATGGGAATTTGGGTTTAATGGAGCCTTCTATTCTGAATATTGGACAGCAGCTTATACTCACGCACAATTTAAATCTGCTTGCCAGTATGAGCCAGTAAGTATGTCTACTGCATATTTAAATTTAACAGGAGGCGTATTAACAGATTTAAAAAAGATAGACCAACTTTCATCAGTAAATGAAGAATATAAAGGATACGCTTATATCGCAGAAGCATTGTCTATTTATACTTGGCAAATTATGACAGATGTTTGGGGAGATATTCCTTACACTGAAGCAATTAAAGGAGATGAAGGAATATATAGCCCAAAATTTGATGATGGAAAATCTATATATACAGATTTATTAGTAAGAATTAATAAGTTAAGTGCAGTAAACGTATCCGACTATTCAATTTCAAAAAATAGTAGTGATTTTATTTTTGATGGAGATTTTGGTCAATGGAAATTATTTGTAAATTCATTAAAACTAAAATTAATGATGAGAACTTCTGAAACAGACTTATATAACAATGCAGATATGGTTAATTTTGTAGCTTCTAATTCATTTTTAGAAGAAAGCGCAAAAATATCTGGAGACGTTTGGAGCGATGGTCAGGAAGGTAAACGCCACCCAATGAGAGAGTTTGAAGAAGGTGAAGCTGCTTACGTTTCTAAGGCAACAATTGCATGTAGAACATTTACCGATTATTTATCATCAAAAAATGATGAAAGAGAAAAAACGTTATTTACAGATGTTGATGGTGCTTACGTAGGAGCATATTTTGGTGACTTTAATTCAAAAAAAGACTCAAATTCAAATGGAACAGATGATGATAAAGAAGAATATAGTATCCCTAAATTTGAGGCAGATACAGATATTATTCTTTTATCAAACTGGGAAGTTAGCTTTTTTATAGCAGAAATTAATGCAAGAAATAGTAACGAGGCAGCAGCCAAACTTAGTTATGAAAAAGGTGTGCAACAATCTTATACTCAACACAAAATAACAACACCAGTACCAACTGACTTAGATTGGAAAACTGGTAAAACTATTGAAGAAAATATAGAGCAAATAGCAATGCAAAAATGGGTTGCCAATGCTAAATACCAACATATTGAATCTTTTCTTGAAAGAAATAGAACTAGATATCCTGCATTAGATAAAGTAGATATAAAAGCAGATAGAAATGCAGTAAACATTGCATTTCCTATAGGAAAACTAACACTATCCGTAGCTGGTAGAGTTTTATTAAATGATAAATTGCCAGAATCGGCTACATACCCTGCAAGTATACTTACCAGAAATGTAAATGCACCATCTCAAAAAGCGAATATGGCTGAAAAAGTTTGGTGGAACAAAAAATCTAATGATTAAAACCATATATTATGAAAAAAATATTTAATTTAATACTTACTATATTAATAACTACAAGTTTTATTTCTTGTGAAGACAGTGATAGTTCAGACAATCTATCTAGAATTACCTCATATGTTGATTTAGAATTAAACGGACCATCAATTGAAGTTATAAGATTAAATGATACTTATAATGAACAAGGAGCTATAGGTTTAGAAGATGGTGAAGAAGTAGACGTTATGATTGATGGAAATGTTGATACATCTACACTTGGAGCATATACAGTAAGTTACTCTGCTTTAAACCAGGATGGTTTTGAAAAAAGAGTTACAAGAACAGTTGTAGTAGCACCTACAAATACGTCAACCATTAATTTAGAAGGTGTTTATAATGGAGAACGAGATGGAAAAACTCATTATAACGAGGCTTGTGTAATAACAAAACTTTCTGAAGGTGTATTTTTAGCTTCAGACTTTTTTGCTGGGCATTATGAAAAAACAGCTGGTTATGGCCCTGCATATGCTTATAAACTAATTTTTCTTTTAAACCTAGACAACACTATTACATTATTGGATGCACAAACAAAACCATTTGGAGTAATTTGGAGTTTAACAAATACAGCCTATTCTGTAACTGAAAACAAACTTAACTTTAAGGTAAATAACTCGCCAACATTTGGCTTTACTGTAACTTTAACAAAAAACTAAAAAAATGAAAAAAAATATAATAAAAACATTATTGCTAGCCGTAGTAATGACACTATCCTCTTGTAATGAAGATATTGAGATTTGGGATAGCAATACACTAGATTATTCTGGTACTTATTTTTGGGAATTATATAACGAAGATATGACTAGTAATTTGGTTGCGTACGATCATGATGTACAACTTTTAATATATAATACTGCAGAAAATATTTCTAATGAAGTATGGATGGAGGATACAGATGGTATATTTCCTTTTAAAAGTAAATTCTCATTAGAAGGTACATCATCAGCATTTGAATCTAAAAGTACTACTTTTGCTGATTTGGATAATAATGTTCTTGCAATTACTAACCCTAGTACTAAGCCTACAGCATTAGGGCAAGAAGTAATAGAAGATAGAGATTACATTAGAAATACTATTCTAGAAGGTAAAATCCTACCAGATGCAGCCACTACCGTAAGTGGTAACCCTGTAGATAGTTTATATATTAAAATTAAACTATACAGTGGTACTGTAAAATTTACGAGTAAAGCTGTGCCTGTTGAGTTAAGAGCTGACCCAGAAGTAGAAGAATTTGCTTGGGAATATAACAGTGTAACTTATGATAATTCAAAAGATGAAACATATGTGATATCTGGTCATAGAAAAACTGGATTTGCAGCTGATGATCATTAAGGAATTAGATTAAGAAATATTTTAAACCACCTCTTAAAGAGGTGGTTTTTTTTTGTCTAATATTTTCAATAATTAACATACCTTTGCACTATGACAACAGAAACTACACCAACTACCAATATTTTTGGTATTAGAGCCATAATTGAAGCCATAGAAAGTGGTTCTTCAATTAATAAAATATACTTACAAAAAGGACTAAGAGGAGAATTGTTTTACGAACTGAATACGTTAATTAAAACAAACAACCTTACTACAAGTATGGTTCCTGTAGAAAAATTAGACAGATTATCTAAAAACAGTAATCATCAAGGTGCTGTTGCTCAAATATCTCCAGTAGAGTTTTACGATTTAGAAGAATTGATTGAAAAAACTGTAGAAGAAGGAAAAACTCCTTTGTTTTTATTATTAGATCAAGTATCTGATGTACGTAATTTTGGTGCCATTATTAGAACGGCAGAATGTTCTGGAGTTAATGGAATTGTTATTCAGAAAAACGGAAGTGCTCCCGTAAATGCTGAAACCATAAAAACCTCAGCAGGTGCCGCTTTTAAAATTCCTATTTGTAAAGTAGACCACATTAAAGATGCAATATTTTTATTACAAGCATCAGAAATTAAAACAGTTGCTGCCACTGAAAAAACTGAAGATTCTATATATGATGTTGATTTTAAACAACCCATGGCAATTATTATGGGATCTGAACATAGAGGAGTAAATCCTTCCATCTTAAAAATGGTAGATTATAAAGCAAAATTACCTTTGCTAGGTGAAATAGCTTCTTTAAATGTGTCTGTAGCTTGCGGTGTTTTCTTATATGAAACGGTTAGACAAAGAATAGCAGTTAGCAGTTAGCAGTTAGCAAAATAATAAAATCACTTTGATACATTTTATCAAAGTGATTTTTTATTTTAATCTATAAATTATCCTCAATTCTTTCATCACCTAACTCCTCCTCTATTCTTGGCGGAGCAAAATTACCATGTTCATCAAACAAAGTATCAAATTCTGTTTCTGTAAATTGATGATCTTCTTTTACAATTCCCTTATGTCTATAAAGAATTGCAAAAATAACACCTACTAGAAAACCAGATAGATGCCCTTCCCAAGAAATACCTTCTTTTATAGGAAACACATACCAAATCATGCTTCCGTAAAGAAATATAATTATTAAAGATAAGGCCACCAATCTATAGTGTCTTTTAATAATTCCACTAAAAAAAACAAAACTAAAAAGGAGGTATACAATTCCACTTGCTCCAATATGATACGATTCTCTAGCAATACACCAAGTTAGAAAACCTGTAAAAAAACCACCAAGAAGTAATACTTTATACGCTACATCTTTATAAAAATAAAAAAGACTACTTAAAAGTACAAATAAAGGAATAGAATTATTAAAAAGGTAACTAACATTGCTATGTATAAAATGTGTTAGGAAAACACCTCTAAACCCCACCAAAGTCCTTGGATAAACTCCGTATTTATTAAAATTTAAATCAAATTGAATTTCAATCCAATAAATAAACCAAATTGTTACAATGTATGCAACCGGAATTAAGAAAATTGATTTAGATATTTTTAATTGATTCTGTTCTTTCATCAAGCATAAAAATAACAAAAATAGAACCAATTTAGATTTTTACAATTTCTGTCAGAAATCTTTATTATTTTTACTGAATGAATGAACCTTTGGCAGAAAGAATTAGACCCAAAACTCTTGAAGACTATATCAGTCAGCAACATTTAGTAGGTAAAACGGGTATTTTAACCAACTTAATAAAAAAAGGAATTATTCCTTCGTTAATTTTATGGGGACCTCCTGGAATTGGAAAAACAACACTTGCCAATATTATTGCTACAGAATCTAAACGTCCATTTTATACTTTAAGTGCTATTAGTTCTGGTGTAAAAGATGTAAGAGAAATAATAGAAAAGGCTAAAAAAAGCGGCGGTTTATTCACTGTTAAAAATCCGATTCTTTTTATTGATGAAATTCATAGATTTAGTAAATCTCAACAAGACTCTCTTTTAGGAGCTGTAGAAAAAGGTTGGGTAACCTTAATTGGTGCTACTACAGAAAACCCTAGTTTCGAGGTGATTCCCGCCCTACTCTCTCGTTGTCAGGTTTATATTCTAAATTCTTTTGATAAAAACGATCTCATTGCTCTTTTGCATAGAGCAATGGAAAAAGATGCCCTTTTATCAACCAAAAAAATAATTTTAAAGGAAACGGATGCATTATTACAAGTTTCTGGAGGAGATGCCAGAAAGCTTTTAAATATTTTCGAATTATTAGTTTCTGCTGATGATGAAATTGAAATAACTAACGATTTAGTGCTAGCAAAAATCCAGAAAAATACCGTTAGGTACGATAAAACGGGTGAGCAACATTATGATATTATTTCTGCTTTTATAAAATCTATACGAGGTAGTGACCCAAATGCCGCTGTTTATTGGTTGGCTAGAATGATTGAAGGTGGTGAAGATGTAAAATTTATTGCTAGAAGGCTATTAATTTTAGCTTCGGAAGATATTGGTAATGCCAACCCAACTGCATTAATTTTAGCAAATAATACTTTTCAAGCAGTTTCTGTTATTGGTCATCCAGAATCTAGAATTATATTAAGTCAATGTGCCATTTATTTAGCAAATTCCGCTAAAAGTAATGCTTCTTATATGGCCATTAATGAAGCGCAAAGTTTGGTTCAAAAAACAGGAGATTTATCTATTCCACTTCATTTAAGAAATGCTCCTACTAAATTAATGAAAGATTTAGATTATGGTAAAGAATATAAATATTCGCACAACTACCCAAATAACTTTATAGAACAACAATTTTTACCCGATGCAATAGCTGGAACAAAATTGTATGAACCAGGCAAAAACGCAAGAGAAAATCAATTTAGAGAAACCTTAAAGAATAGATGGAAAGACAGTTATAAATATTAAATAATAATAGATTTATTATTTGCAAAAAAAAAGATGTCATCAGAAATTATTTCCAGATGACATCTTTTTTTTTACAATAAAATGGGGTTTTAAAAAACCAAATTTTATTGAATTTAAATTTGTTATGGACTATTAAAACTTAATAGCGTAATGTTTTATTACTAATTCTTCATTTTCATAATATTCCGCTACCCAGTTATTACCGTTTTTGTAGATAATTCCATTTTTATCTTTTATCACAAAAACATCTTTTACATTTGTTTTTAAAATCTGAAAAACAACTGCAGGAGTAGTATCTACTAACTGAAAACCATTCTTTTTAGCTTGACTATACAAAACCTCTAAACTACCTTTTGGAACAGCAATTTCTTTAGAAACCATTTTTTGAACAAGCAATACTTCTTCTACCTCTAAACCTGCATCTTTAATAGATTTTTCTTGTAATGGAGTATAATTATACTCTAAATCTACCATAGAATCATAAGCATCTCTAATAGCTTCTTGATAGGATTTTTTATAATCTTTCTCTTTACTTTTACCTAGTTCAGAACTATATAAAACGTTTCCATTACAATCTTGCATTTCTATTTTACTTTTAACTGTAAACATGCTAGAATCATCAATAACAATTGCAGTTAATGCTTTGCATCTATTTAGCATTAAATCTTGAGGTAATTTTTCATTACTTAAAAAAACATCAAACCCTTTTTTCTTTAAAAGAAACTTTGTTAAAGAACTTGTTTGATATTGATCTGCAGTCTTTAAAAAATCGAAACGTTCTGGTACAATTACATATTTGTAATTATTTATTTTTTCTTGTTGACTAAATGCTGATATTGTTATTAAAAACAAAAAACTACATATTATTTTTTTAATCATTTTAATTGAATGTTAAATTAATTTCTCATTGAAGAGATCTATTATTTGCTGATGCAATATCGCTAAATTGTATGATATTTTAGGTTATTCTGTATAAATTAACTTTTCTTTATATTAAATAGAAAACGTTATTTAAGCTAAAGATATTGTTTAATTTCTAAAAGTGTTTTTACAGAAATTAACTCATTGTTATTAAATGAATTATTCTCAAAATTGCAATAAATAGCTTGCATCCCTACATTTATAGCTCCTTCTATATCTGCCTCTAAATTATCGCCAATCATAACTGAATTGCTTTTATCTGCATTTGCAAGTTCTAAAGCATAGTTAAACACTTTTGCATTTGGTTTTTTAACCCCTACAGATTCTGAAGTAATAATTTTATCAAAATAATGATATATATTAGAACTCATCATTTTCTTATGCTGTACTTCGTCAAAACCATTGGTAATAATATGTAATGTATACTTTCTTTTTAAATAATCTAAAATCTCAAATGTTCCATCAAAAAGATGATTAAAATGAGGTAGAAATTCTAAATAATTTATAGCAATTTCATCTATTAAATCATCTGAAATTGTATAATTTAAAGCATCAAAACTTTTTTTTAATCTGCCATATCTTAACTCTTCTTTAGTTACTTTTTCTTCTCTATATAATTTCCAATATTTAAAATTTAGAGGTTTATAAACAGTTAAAAAAGAATCGATACTTACCAAAATACTATGTTTGGTAAAAACTTTCTGAAAAGCTAAATCTGAGTTTTTTTCGAAATCCCATAAAGTGTGATCTAAATCGAAAAAGACGTGTTGTATATTTTTCATTTACATTATATTTGAACAAAGAAACTATTTGAAAGCTAAAATACACAAAAACCCATTATCTTTTTTTTATAAAAACATTCTTATAATGTTTAGAGGAACTATAATTGCACAAATTATAGCGGTTATTGGAACAGTTTTTCTAGCAAAAATGTATGGAGAAGAAGCCTATGGATTTTTTGGCGTTTTTATAAGTATTGTTGGTATTGTATCTATAATTACAACATTACAATTAGATAAATGTATTATTATTGCTAAAGATAAAAACGAAAGTATAAATTGGTATAATTTTTTATTGATTTTAATTCCATTTTTATCAATATTTATCATACTTATTCTACTTCTTACATCAAATTACTTTTTTGAAGAAAAACTTTCTATACATATTATTTTTATATCTATAGTTGGTGCCTTATTGTTTGCATATAACCTCGTTAACGAAAGTTTTTTCACCTTTAAAAAAGAATTTTCGACCATTTCTAATGCAAGGGTTTTTTTTACAATTAGCAATGTAGCCTTACAAATGTTACTTTATAGTTTTTATAATCTATTAGGTTTAATCATTGGTTTTTTAATTTCTCAACTGCTTTTATTAGTTTATTATTTATTCAGAAATAAAAGTGAGTTTTCGATACCAAATTTTAGAAAAATAAGAAAAGGCATCAATTCTAATGCCTCCATTGTAAAATATTTGCTACCTTCTAACACTATTAATGGTTTAGCAACTAATTTAATGCCTATCTTAATCCTTAGTTTCTTCGGAGCAAAAGAAGCAGGAGTTTACTTTTTTAGCATCAAAATTTTAGGAACTCCCTTATCTCTAATTTCTACTTCTATTTCTCAAGTTTTCTTTCAAAAATCTTCTGAACTTTTTAAAGAAAATAAAAATGAATTGTATAAACTTACTAAAAGAATTGTACGTACAAATCTTATTATAATGTTTGGGTTTCTTGTTCTAATAAATACAATTGGACTATACATTTTAGAACTGTATTTAGGAGAGAAATGGCTTAACTTAAAAACTTATACTTTAATTTTATCTATACTTATCTTTGCAAGAGCTTCTTTTAACCCCATAAGTAGTTTAATTGTGGTTTTAAATAAAAATTTAGAAAGTTTAATTTTTAATAGTTATTTGTTTGTAATTAATATAATTGCAATTTATGTTGGATATTTTTATTCAGATATTACCATAACAATTATAATTCTTGCTATTTTTGGTGGAATAGGTTATTTAGTATTACTCGCCTATTTTTTAAATCATTTAAAACAGCTTGTAAAAAATAATGTTTAAAAAACTAGATTTCTTCTTTTTTGGATGGATTATAAATTTTTTATATCCAGAATATTACAGACCTAAATATGGTTACCAACGTTATTATATTTTATTTTTTCATTACTTAATACCTCAGAAACTATTTAGATTAAATCCAAAAGTAAAATGGCCTGTTCATTTTACTTCAAAAGTACATTCTCCAGAAAAAATATCAAAAGGAATTCTTTGTGATCCAGGTGATAATATTCACAACTACATTCAAGCGAGTAACGGAATTATTTTTGGTAGTAATATAGAACTAGCTCCAGGTGTTTCTATTATTTCCTCTAATCATGATGGTGATAATTTAACAAATCATATAAAGGGGAATCCAATTATTATTGGTGATAATGTTTGGATTGGTGCAAATACTACCATTTTACCAGAAGTAAAAATTGGTAATAATGTAATTATTGGAGCAAACTCTGTAGTTGTAAAAGACATCCCTTCTAATTCTATTGCTGTTGGGAATCCTTGTAAAGTAATTAAAGAAAAAAAGAGCTATTCAGAAGATTTTTCTAAATTAATTTTCAATAAAAAAATACCCAAACAATTTGAAAGGTTCATCAATATTACTTCTTAAAAAGTTTTAATAAAAAAGGTAGGTTATTGTATTTTATCTGTGGATATTTTAAAGTAGAAGCTCCAAAACTTAAAAAATATTTTGCAATAGTCTGTAGTGATGATCCTCCAAAGTTAAAAACACTAAAATTCTTTTCAAACTTATAAATTGCACGATCAATTAAAAAAGTATTCGCACCATTTTTTCGGTTTTTAAAATCTGTAGATGACACCAAAATTGTAACCTTTTTTTTATATTTCAGAAAAAAACCTGATGCCACCAAATGATCATCTTTATCATAAATAGAAAGAATTTCTCCTACCTTTTTTTCTAAACAAACAGTAATTAGTTTTTTAAGAACATCATAATCTTTCTCAACAATATATGGAGTTCTTTTACCTACATTATTTTTAAAAAGTTCAATTAACTCTTCAGAATTATCTTTCCATTTCTCTATTAAATCTAACTTTTTTGCTTTGGCTACATCTTTTCTTCTATCTTTTCTATAGTTATTAAAAAGAGCTGCATAATCATTTTCCATTAATAAAATCTGCAATTCACTCTCTCTTTCATAAGCCTTAAACATAGAAAAAGAATTGTAGGTATTTGTTCTAGTTTCTGCAAATTTAAAATCATTAAACAATTCAATTAAAAATTCATTTTCATCTACAACCTCTATAGAATAAACACCTAATTGAATTAACCAAAAAGGGGGATACACATATTTAATAAATAGCTTTTTTTTCCAAGGAATTGGCATTACCGCTTTATAATCATCTAAAACCAAAACATCCCAATTATCTGCAACAATATCTAAATACCAAGAATATCCGTAAATATTGGACTGCAAAGAATTATCAATACAAGCATCATATTTTACTACTTCTAAATCTTTCCTTTTAACATATCGAATCATTACGAAACTGCTATTTTAACCATAGATTCATACAATCTTTTCCAACCTTTCCAACGTAAATAATCACTTAAACTTTCATTATGAAATAAAGTAATAAAACAGCCATTAACCGCTTTTACTTCGTTTTTTATATCTCTAATTCTACCTAAAGATTGTTTAGGAGTTAGTTTCATATAATCATTTAAAGTAGTATCCATTAAGGCAAAAGGAAATACTTTTAAAGGTGTTTGAATTTCGAAATCTAAATCGTAAAAATAAAAAGGAGTACATGTACTTGCCCTAAAACCAACATTGCTTGCATACCCCATAGAATAATCTTCTTCTACTTCTAAATCTATTAAATTTTGATAGGTGTCTGGTAAACTAAAGCGTAAATAATGTTGTCTAGATCTTTGAATTGGTGAATTAATAATTTCTTCTAATCTGTGTTTTTCTTTTTTTAATAAAGGAGCATTGTTCATCGTAAAATAAGAAGGATGCAAACCAACTTTGGCATAATCTACCATTTCTTTAATTAGTAATCTGTACTTTCTTTTAGATGCAGAGACATTGGTATCAAAAGTAGTATAATCTCCAATTAAAAAGAAAAAAATAGTTTTAACATCTTGTTCTCTTCTAACTTTTAAAATTCTATGAAAAGTGTCAAAAGGATCATTTTTAATATTAAAAGTCACAGCAAAACGATTCCAAACATTAAGTATTCTTAAATGAACTAAATCATTTAAAAAACCACCTACGCTTCTTACTAAACTCTTATATTTATAAGCGTAAGCATTGTCTATATCTATCGTAGAAATAAATTTGTATTCACGTTTTTTATATTCATAATCTGGAAACTTTTCTTTTAAAGCATCTAATAATTTATACGCCCAAATATCTACTACTGGCTTTTCTAAAAAACGATGCTTATACGCTAAACTTTGGTCTGCAGTATAACGTCCATGAATATCCTTTACATGTGGTAAATACTCCTCATATCTAGTAATTAGATAGAAACTTGCCGCAAAAACATCAAAAGGAATAGAAGATTTTGGCCCGGTTTTAAAGAAACAAGGAACTTCATCCCATTTTTGAATAGAAATCTCCATATCATTAACACCTTGTTCAAATAATAAACTGTTACTTTTTACAAAAAACTCATTCCCTAATGGTGTTTTTGTATAGGTCATTTTAGGCCCATTAAATGCCACAAATTCTTCAACTTTAGAAGTAAAATCTACAGGAATTAATAAAGTTCTTGTAAGAATGTGCTTAAAAATATAACGAACTCTCGGTGTAATTTTATGTGTGTAAACTAGTATCATGATTTATTTAGTTGGCAGTTTTCAGTCCTCAGTATTCAGTGATGTACTGACTGAAAACTGTCTACTGAAGACTGTGGACTATAAGTACCCTTCATCTGCAAAGCTAAAATACGCTTTTTCAGTAATTATTAAATGATCTAAGAGTTTTATATCTAAAGTGTTTCCTGCTTCTTTAATTTTTTGAGTAAGTTGTTTATCGGCATTACTAGGTTGCAATTTCCCTGAAGGATGGTTATGACATACAATCATTGCTACAGAAGCCAATTCTAAGGCTCTTTTAAACAACAATCTAACATCTACCACAGTAGCTGTTAAACCTCCTTTGCTTATCTGACTTTTAGCTAAAACTTTGTTCGAATTATTTAAAAACAACACCCAAAATTCTTCGTGCTCTAAATCTCCAATAACAGGTTGCATTACATTAAAACCATCTTTACTACTGGTAATCTTAGGTTTTTCTAAGGCAATTTCTAATTGCCTTCTTTTTCCTATTTCTAAAGCCGTAATAATAGCAATTGCCTTTGCTTCTCCTATGCCTTTAAATGTTGTTAATTTTTCTACGGATAATTTTGCAAGCTCGTTTATGTTGCCATCTACAGCTTGTAAAATTCTTTTAGAAAGAGCTACTGCGCTTTCTTGTCTATTACCAGAACCAATAAGGATTGCTATTAATTCTGCATCAGAAAGTGCTGCCTTTCCTTTTGCCAACAGTTTTTCTCTTGGTCTATCATCTAAAGCCCAAGATTTAATAGTTAACTTTTCCATCTTCTTTTTTTATAAAAATACAAAATTGAAAGTTAACTATTTTGATAGGTTCTAAATTTAGAACCTAAACAACACTAACGAAAGCTAGTAAAGGGTCATTATAATTGATTTAAAAAATTTCTATATTGCTGATTGTTTGGATACAAATCAATTAATGTTTGTACAATATTTTTCGCTTTTTCATTTTGATCAGACTTAGAATATAAATAAGCCAACGCATACAATAAACCTTCATTTGTACCTTCTACCTTAAGACCAGAAACCAAGGCTTTTTCTCCATTTTTATAATCTTTCTTTTTATCATATAATAAACCCAAATTATAATAAACACGAATATTATCTGGCATTATTTTCGATGCCTTCTTAAGCTGAACAATTGCTTCATCTACTCTATTTAATTCTGCATACATTAAAGCTAAAGAATAATAAACAGGCCCATATTTTGGTTCTTGTTCAATAACAATTTTAAAAGCATCTTCTGCCTTCTTGTACTCTTTATTATTGTAATATAATGTAGCTAAACTTATTCTGATTTGATTATTGATATTATCAATTGACAAGGCACTTTCAAAACTTTCTATAGCTTTTGCCATATTACCTTGTTTCAGATAATAATCTCCTCTTTTCATTCTTGATCCTACAAAATCTGCATTTGTTTTTAAATTTAAGTAGAACTCTTTCTTTACTTTAGCATAACTCTCTTTGTAAACTTCAGGAATATCTGCTTCTTTTACGCCTCCTAATCCATAAAAAGCTTTAATTCTAATACTTCTTTTTGGATCTTCTAAAAGTGGTAAAAAATATGCCGTATAGTCTGTGCTATTTACACTACTTAAAACATCTACACTAGCACCTCTTACTAAGGCAGAATCATCATTTAAAAGAGAAATATAATCTTGCACAAAATTTTGCGCATTATAATTAGACAATACTTTTGTGGCAGAAGCTCTTACTATTTCTGGTTGATGTTTGTCATGCATCAATTCAATTAGCCCTACATGTCCGTTAGGTTGCATGGTAATTCCTGGTGCTAATTTATCTGAAAAATGAATAGAATCTACTTCTCCAAATAGTTTTTTAAAGCTTTTGGCCGCCCAAACATCGTCTTTATCTTTATGACAGCCTGCACATGCATTTGGCGTTCCGTATTTAACACTTAAATCTGGTCTAGGTATTCTAAAACTATGGTCTCTTCTAAAATCATTTCCCATATAAAATCTACCAGGCATGTGGCAATTTATACATTTTGCACCATCTGTATTTGGTTGATGAAAATGATGTTCTGGTGTATCAAATGTTTCTGGTGCATGACATTGGGCACACAATTTATTCCCATCAAACTTTAGTTTTAACGTGTGTGCATCGTGGCAATTCGTACAAGTAACATCATTATTATACATCTTGCTCTGTAAAAAAGAACCATACACATAATCTTCATCTAAAATTTGTCCGTCTGCTTGATACAAAGGGGCTTCTAATAATTGTGGATAATAATGATCTAAAAGTGTCCCTTCAAAATTAAAAAACTCAGAAAACTGCTCTCTTCTCATGTGGCAACGGGCACATTCATCTACCAATTCTCTTGGCGCAGTATCTGTAGTCATTTGAAAAGTTCCGCTTGCAACATATTTTTCACCAAGCTCCTCTACATCGGCAACATGTTTTTTTCCTGGTCCGTGACAAGCTTCACAGTTTACATTAATAATTGCAAACTTAGTATCATAACTATGCGTTTTCTCTTCGTAATTTTTACGAACATTTGTAGAGTGACAGTCGGCACACATATTATTCCAATTTAAACCGCCTCTAGACCAATGCAACCATTCTGAGTGCACAACCTTAAAATCTGGATATAAATCAAACCATTTATTTTTAACAGAATCCCAAGCAGTTCTTAAACATTGATAATGTCCATTAGGAAATTGCACAATGAATTGTTGCAAAGGTGTAACACCAAAAGTATAAACAATTTTATAATCATGATTTTCACCATCTGGTCCTTCTGTATTTACATAAAAATCCGTATCCTTTTTGTAGAAGTGAGAAGTAACTCCTTGACTTACGAATTTTTTATTATTAAAATCACCTAAAACAGAAACACTATCTGCAATTTGCATGGCTTTATCATGATCTGATCCTTTCCATTTTTTAAACTGATCTTGATGACATTCTTTACATTTTTGATCTCCTAAAAAATGATCATCAGGAATCATTTTACCCGAAAGGAAAACACCATCATCTTTAGTAACTTCCTTGTATTCAACTTTTTTATCACAAGAAGAAAAAGAAATAATACAGAAAAATATGATTGAATAAAAACTTGCTTTTAAAAGGACTGATGAGCGTAAATGATTTAATTTCACAAAATGTGTTTTATATTTTTGAGTGGTAAATCTAAAGTTTCTATTTTATAGAAAAAAAGATATTTATCAGTTTTTTATAGAAAAAAATGAATTATAATTCATTTCTAACTTTCATTAAAACTGAAAACTTTATTTTATTTCTCTTTTCCATGAAAACTCTTTCTATATTTGCCCATTATCCCTATATTTAATTTATGAAAATTATCATAGCAGGAGCTGGAGACGTTGGTTTTCACTTAGCTAAACTTCTTTCTTACGAATCTCAAGACACCTATATCATAGATTTTGATGGTGAAAAACTAGAATATCTTAACAGTCATTTAGACGTTATTACTAAAAAAGGAGATGCTACATCCATAAAATTATTAAAAGAAATTGGTATTGATTCTGCTGATTTATTAATTGCCGTTACCGATAGCCAGAATACCAATTTTACAATTTCTGTGATTGGTAAATCATTAGGGGTTAAAAAAACAATTGCAAGAATAGACAATCCAGAATTTCTAAATAATTGTGAAGTAGACTTTACCCAATTTGGTTTAGACTTTATGATTTCTCCGCAAGAATTAGCCGCAAACGAAATTAAAATGTTGTTAAATCAATCTTCTTTTAATGACACTGTAGCCTTTGAAAGTGGTATTTTTAATGTGTTAGGAACGCCATTAACCTATAAATCTCCCATTGTAAATTTAACAGTTAAAGAGGCCAAACAAAAATTTTCTGATGTAGATTTTATAACCATTGCCATTAAAAGACAAGGAGAATCTCAAACCATTATTCCTAGAGGAGATGTTGTTTATGAAATAGGCGACCAAGTCTATTTTTGTGTCCCTAATTACAGTATGAAAGATCTATATCCTATTACAGGTAAAAAGCGACTTCATATTAAAAATGTAATGATTCTTGGAGGTGGTAGTATTGGAGAAAAAACAGCAAGAAAGCTTTGTAAAGATAACTTTAGAGTAAAACTAATTGAAAAGAAAAAAGATAAAGCGGAGTTCCTAGCAGAGCAACTAAGCGATACTTTAGTTATTCATGGAGATGGAAGAGATTTAGAACTATTAGAAGAAGAAAACATTAGAGAAACAGATGCTTTTATTGCAGTTACAGGAAACTCTGAAACCAATATTATGTCTTGTTTAGTTGCAAAATCTAAAGGAGTTAAAAAAACGGTGGCTTTAGTTGAAAATATGGATTATATTGATATTTCTCAAACCATTGGAATTCAATCTTTAATTAACAAAAAATTACTTGCAGCAAGCAACATTTTTAGACATATTAGAAAAGGTGAAATTTTAGATCTAGCCAATTTACATAATGTAGATGCCGAAGTTTTTGAATTTGAGGTTCAAGAAGGTGCCAAAGTTTCTGAATTTCCTATTAAAAATTTACGTGTTCCAAGAGCGGCTGTTTTTGGTGGCGTTATTAGAGATAAAAAAGCAATTTTACCTGACGGAAATATGCAGATTAAGACTGGTGATAAAGTAATTGTATTCTGTTTGCCAGAAGCTATAACTGCTGTAGAGCGTTTATTTAAATAATTATGACCAGTAGTTTAAACACCAAAATAATATTTCGATTCTTAGGTATTACGGCAGTATTAAACGGAATTTTCATGTTTATCGCGTATCCGTTTAGCGTGTTTCATAATGAAGACGCTAAATGGGGCATTTTAAATGCAGGAATTGTAACGATAATTATTGGGCTTTTACTTTATTTTTTAAACAAACCCAAAAGCACCAATATTAAAAAAAAAGAAGGATACCTAATAGTATCCTTAGGATGGCTAATACTCACACTTACAGGAATGTTGCCTTATTTATTTTCTGGAACCATACCAAGTGTTGCAGATGCTTTTTTTGAAACCATTTCTGGGTATTCTACCACAGGTTCTTCTATATTAACAGACATAGAGTCCATGCCAAAAGGAATTTTATTTTGGCGAAGTGCTACGCATTGGATTGGAGGAATGGGAATAATCGTTCTTACTGTTGCAATTTTACCTCTTTTAGGTATTGGAGGAATGCAACTTTTTATGGCTGAAGCTCCAGGCCCTTCTGCAGATAAATTACACCCAAGAATTACAGATACGGCAAAACGACTGTATTTAATTTATATAGCACTAACGTTTGCTCAATTTTTTTTATTAAAAGTTGCGGGTATGACTTGGTTTGACGCTATTAATCATGCCATGGCAACAATGAGTACAGGTGGTTTTTCTACAAAAAATACTAGTGTAGCTTTCTATAACAACCTTCCTTTAGTACAATACATTATTATATTTTTTATGTTTGTAGCAGGAACAAACTTTGTACTGACTTATTTTGCCTTAAAAGGAAAAGTTCGTAGAGTATTTGAAAGCGAAGAATTTAAATATTACTTTTTTGGAATCATAGGTGTTTCGATGTTAATAGCTATTATCATCATCTTTTTTCAAGACCCAAATTTACAAACAACCATAGTACATCCAATGGTCTATGGAAAAGTAGAAAGCGCTATCAGACATTCTCTATTTATGGTGATCTCTGTAGTAACAACAACAGGCTTTGTAAGTGCAGATTTTACTATGTGGAACTTCTTTGCCACAGGTATTTTCTTTGCTTTATTTTTTACAGGTGGTTCTGCAGGATCTACAAGTGGTGGTATAAAAATAGTAAGACATATTGTTATGCTTAAAAGTAGTTTTCTAGAATTTAAGAAAGCCTTACACCCAAACGCCATTATACCTGTAAGATTAGACGGAAAATCAGTACCACCTACTATTGTATTTAATATATTATCTTTTTTTATTATTTACATGCTTATTTTTGTTTTGGCCTCTGTAATACTTACTTTATTTGGGTTAGACTTTATGTCTGCACTAGGTGCAGCCGCTTCTTCTTTAGGAAACATTGGCCCTGCTATTGAAAGTGTGAGTCCGGTAAATAGTTATGCGCATTTATCTAATGCCGCCAAATGGTTTTGTTCCTTTTTAATGCTTATTGGTCGTTTAGAACTTTTTACTGTACTAATTTTATTTACCCCTTTCTTTTGGCGTAAAAATTAAGTTTAAGGTATACTTTTATTAAAAAAAATATTTGATAACCATAATTATTTTTAAATAACAAACGCCTCAATTTTGAGGCATTTTTGTTTTGTATAAGTAATAAAATAACTACTTTTATTCTTTATGAAAAAACAATCAAATTTCTTATACAAGACAGCAGAAGATAAAACTATTGTTTGGTTTGAAAACAATAATGAATATCTAATTTTAGAAAATAAAACAGCCGATATTTTAAAAAGGTTAAATGAAGGCATATCTGTTAATGACATAGCACAAGGTTTATCTAAAAAACTAGGAGTGCCCGCAGATAGTACTATCGATTTTATTATCGATTTAGAAGAAAAATTCTACGAAACAAAAAATGATATTGAGTCCGAAATACTCCAAGATTACAAAGACCTTAAAACGCCTACTTCATTTGAATTTATAAAGTATTACAAAGTTAACAACGTTGTTTTTAAAGTTTCTTATTTAAGCGAAAAAGAGCTTTCTCTAGTGCATCCAAAGTTTGCTCATCTAGTGATTAATGATACCACCAAATTTGACTATGAATTTGATGTTTTTATAAACAATAAATTCATCTTTCTTATAGTTGATAAAAACCTAATAGGAGCTTGGAGTCATAATGATATTCATTATTTTCAAGGAAAGTTTTCTATGCAATTTATTCAGAAAATTCATCAGAAAGAAGAAGATAAATGGATGGGGGTTTTTCACGCATCCGCTGTAAGCGATGAAAAGAAATCAATCTTATTTCTAGGTGATTCAGGCAACGGAAAAAGTACCTCATTAGCACTATTACAAGCACACGGTTTTACGTGTTTAGCAGACGATTTTGTACCTATAGATATCGAAAAAAGAGAAGTGTACAGTTTTCCTGCATCCATATCCATCAAACAAAACAGTTTAGAAACGTTGCTTCCTATTTATCCTGAATTAGAAACATCCGCAGAATATAACTTTACCCGATTAAACAAGGTTGTACGATATTTAAAACCCAACAATACTAATTACTTTAATCATTTACCATGTAATGATTTGGTCTTTATTAAATATGAAAAAGATGCTGATTTAACTTGTGAGAAAATTTCTAAATTAACTGCTTTTCAGCAATTAATTCCAGACTCTTGGATCTCTCCAAAAAAAGAAAATGCACAAATATTTTTAGATTGGTTTAGTACTTTAAACTGTTACCAACTAACCTACTCTAATAATGAAGAAATGATAAAAGCGGTTTCGAAAATATTTAAAAATGAATTATAAAGAAACACTCTTTTTTGTAGCTAAATGTTTAACAATTTCTTCGGAAGAAAAAAACAAACAAGAGATAGAAATACAATTAAAAACTACAGAAATAGATTGGGATTCCGTTGTAAAAGTAAGTACTGGTCATTTTGTATTCCCTGCTTTGTATTGCAATCTTAAAAGAGCCAATTTCTTGCATTATTTACCAGAAGAATTAGTGAATTATATGATTCATATTACTAATTTAAATAGAGAGAGAAATGAGCAAATTATTGAGCAGGCTAAAGAAATAAATGAACTTTTATTAACAAACAATATTACTCCAATTTTCTTAAAAGGAACCGGAAACTTACTTGAAGGATTATACGAAGATATTGGTGAAAGAATGGTTGGCGATATTGATTTTATTTTCTCCGAAGAAGATTATACAAAAGCAATCAAATTATTAACAAATAATGAATATTCTAAAGTACATAAAACTACATACGATTTCCCTCAATTTAAACACCATCCAAGACTACAAAAGTTAAAAAAAATTGCTGCTGTAGAAATTCATAAAGAATTATTAATTGAAAAATATGCCGATGAGTTTAATTATAATATTGTAAAGAAAAACTCGCAAATAATAAATAAAATAAATGTAATTAGTTTTGAAAATCAACTAGCTTTATCAATTATTGCTACTCAAATAAATGATAATGGATTTCACTTCAAAAATATTTCTTTAAGAAATGCATACGATGTTTTTTTACTTTCTAAAAAAATAAATTCAAATAAAGGTTTTGATGAATTTCAAAAATTAAAAACCCCTTTAAATTGTTTTTATGCAAGTTGTTTTGAAGTTTTTAATAGACCAACTTCTTTAAAATATAATTCTACTGTAGAAATAGAAAGTTATCTAAACATTTTTTATAAGCAACTAAATAATAATGTTTTAAAAGTTAAAAGGCATAAAAAAACAGAAAATATTCTTTTTATAAAAAAGAGATTGAGCATTATTTATAAATCATTTTTTGACAAAGCTTATAGGAAGTGGCTATTAAATAGAGTAACGGATAAACATTGGATACAAATAAAACTTATTCAACTTGGTCTAAAAAAAACTAAACCAAACCTTTAACCTCTTCAAAATCTAAACCTCCATAATTACCAGAACTCATTAAAACAACTGCTGTTTTCTCTAAATTCTGACTAAATAAGAATGCTTTAAATTCATCGGGATTCGTATAAATAACCAAATCATCTCTTTCAAAAGCGTTTGCAATTTGTTCCGCAGTAACGGCTGATAATTGTTTAATTTTCACGGCATGCGGAGAATAAAACACCACCGCTTTGTCAGCTGCATCTAAGGCTCCTTTATATTCTGCTAAAAACTCAGCATTTAAACTAGAATAGGTATGTAATTCTAAACAAGCCAAAACAGTTCTCTCAGAATATTGTTCTTTTACGGCTTTTGTAGTTGCCTCCACTTTACTTGGTGAGTGTGCAAAGTCTTTAAAAATTACTGTTGATGGAGTTTCTACAATTTTCTCTAATCGCTTGCTTGCTCCTGCAAAACTAGCAATGGCTTCATAAAAATCATCTTCATCAATTCCCATGTGCTGACAAATCCACTTTGCTCCTGCTAAATTTTGAAGATTGTGTTTTCCAAAAACCTCTAATGGTAAGTTTCCTTCTGATGTTTCTAAATAGGTAATTCCGTTTTCAATAAAATGTTTAGGTGTCGTATAAGGATACTTCTTAATATGATTTTCTGATGATTCTACAACCTCTTTTACAATTGCATCTTCTTCATTATAAACCATACTTCCTCCGTTTACCATAGAATCTGTAAAGATTTTAAACTGCTCTACATACCCTTCAAATGTTGGAAAAACATTAATATGATCCCAAGCAATCCCGCTTAATAACGCAATATTTGGTTTGTATAAATGAAACTTTGGTCTCATATCTATTGGCGAACTCAAGTACTCATCACCTTCTAAAACAATAAAATCGTTTTCTTCAGTTAAATGCACCATGGTTTCAAAACCTTCTAATTGCGCACCAACCATGTAATCTACTTCTTTTTCATGATAATTTAATACATGTAGAATCATAGAAGTAATGGTTGTTTTTCCATGAGAACCTCCAATAACAACTCGCGTTTTATCTTTAGATTGTTCGTATAAAAATTCTGGATAAGAATAAATTTTTAAACCTAATTCTTGTGCCTTTAACAACTCTGGATTGTCAATTTTAGCATGCATTCCCAAAATAATTGCATCTAGGTTAGACGCTATTTTTTCTGGAAACCAGCCAAATTCTTCTGGTAACAAACCATATTTTTCTAATCTAGATTTAGAAGGATTGTGAATTGTATCATCAGAACCAGAAACTTGGTATCCTTTTTGGTGTAAAGCAATTGCTAAGTTGTGCATTGCGCTTCCGCCAATAGCAATAAAGTGAATTTTCATCGAACAAAATTTAGAAAAGTAAAAATACAAAAGCTTTACACAATATAAAGTATCTTTATAACTAAACTCAATTAAAAAATAGTTTTACGCACTAAAACAACCCGTTAACTAATTTTAGGTTGTTTTTAAAATCGATTTAAACGTGCTTTACAGCATTAAATCTTATGATAATGAAAAAAATTACATCAACATTAATAATGATTCTAGCATTCGCTTCTATTTCTAACGCCCAAAACTCTTTTGAGAACCTTTGGTTACAAGTAGAAGGTTTCGAAATAGACAATTTACCAAAGTCTGCTTTAAAAATTGTAGACAAAATTTACACAGAGGCAGAGAAAGAACATAATTCTTCTCAGCTAATTAAATCACTTTTTTATAAAAGTAAATTTTCATTAACGCTAGAAGAAGATGCTCAATTAAAAGTAATAGAAAATTTAAAAAAACAGATTGCTACTAGTACATTTCCAACAAAAAACGTGTTAGAAAATGTTTTAGCTAATTTGTATTGGCAATATTTCAATGGAAATAGATACAAGTTTTACAACCGAACAAAAACAGCGAACAAAGTAGATAATAACGACTTTAGAACTTGGGATTTAGAAACGCTTTTTAAAGAAATACATTGTCATTTTGAGAGTTCTTTAGAGAATGTAGAAGAATTACAGAAAACAGGTATTTATGATTATTCAGATATTTTACAAATCTCTAAAGAGTCTAAAACATACAGACCTACTTTATATGATTTTCTTGCAAACAATGCTTTAGAATTCTATAAATCTTCAGAAACCTCTATTACAAGACCGTCTTATAAATTCAGTATTGATAACCCTGATTTTTTAGGGAATTATAACACTTTTTCTAAACTAAATATTACTTCAAAAGACACTTTATCTTTAGAATTTAATGCCCTAAAAATTTATCAAGAACTAATACTGTTTCATTTAAAAAACAACAATTTAGACGCGTTGGTAGATATTGATATTCATAGATTAAACTTTGTAAATAATCATGCTACTTTTAATGATAAAGAAGCAATTTTAGTATCAACCTTAAAAGCATCAAAAGAAAAAACTAAAACAAATGAAGCTAGTGGTTTATATGCTTTTGAAATTGCTAAAACATACAATAACAAAGCCAATTCTTATCTTGCTAACACAGCAGAAAAAGACAGGTATAAAAATAAGGAAGCTTTAGAAATTTGCAATTCAATAATTAAACGTTTTCCAAAAAGTTTAGGTGCTAAAAAATGCACAATACTTAAAAATCAAATTTTAGAAAAAACACTATTTATTACGGCAGAAAAAAGTATTCCAATTCAGAAAAACTCTAGATTATTAATCAACTATAAAAATATTGATACTTTAAATTTTAAGGTCTATAAAATAACCAATAAGCAGTTGTATCAATTTAACAAAGTCTATCAATTAAAAGAAAAAATAAAATTAATAAATACGTTAGAAAACGTAAGTAATTGGACTTCAAAATTACGTAACGAAAATGATTACTTACAACATTCTACCGAAGTAATTGTACCTAAAGCTAATAAAGGAACTTACTTAATTATAACTTCAGAAAACACTGTTTTAAAAGAAAATGAACTCTTTGGAACTACCTCTTTTCAAGTAACAAATTTAACAATTATTGAAAACAATTTTGACAACAAACATAATTATCAAATTGTTGATAGAAATAACGGAAAACCAATTAAAAATGCAGAGATTCATTTAAAAAGCAAAAAAAATAACAGAGGTTCATCTATCAATAGAAAACTAATTACAGACAAAAATGGTTTTGCTTCTTTTAAAAGCGACACTAATTATAGTAAGGTAGAAATCACCGTAAAAACGGATACTGATTTTGCCCGTTTTGGTAATTTTTATTTACATAAAAACAATAGAAAATCTATTGAAGAAGTCGAAGAAAGTCTTGTCCCTTTTATTTTTACAGATAGAAGTATTTATAGACCAGGACAAACCGTTTATTTTAAAACAATTGTTATTAAAAAACAAGGAAAAAAATCTGAAGTTTTTAAAAATGAATATATAGAAATTATTTTAAGAGATGTTAATAATCAAAAAGTAAAAACACTTAATTTAATACTCAACGAGTTTGGTTCTGTAGCAGGGGAGTTTATTTTACCTAGCAATGGTTTAACAGGTAAATTTAGTATCCAAATTAATGAAAGTACAGAGCATGACAGTAAATTTTATGACAATAAAGATTATGATTTTCATACTCGCAGAACACACATTTCTGTAGAAGAATACAAAAGACCAAAATTTGAAGCCCAATTTAAACCCGTTACCGAAAGTTTTAAAATTAACGATTCTATTACGGTAAATGGTTTTGCAAAAGCCTTTTCTGGTGCAAATATTACAGATGCAAAAGTGGTGTACCGTGTCCACAGAAAAGTACAATACCCGAGTTGGTATTATTGGAGAAGACCAAATACTACTTCTAGTCCGCAAGAAATTACACACGGAGAAAGCAAAACGGATGAAAATGGTGCTTTTAAAATTATATTTAAAGCGATGCCAGATGAAAATGTTTCTAAAGAAGATTTACCCATTTTTACGTATGAAGTTACGGCAGATATTACGGATGTAAATGGAGAAAGCCACAGCGTTACAACCAATGTTAAAGTAGGTTACCATTCTTTATTAGCAACTATTTCTTTAGATGATAAAATTGATAAAAACCAAAAAGAAACCACTTTAACTATTGCTACCAAGAATTTAAACGGCGAGTTTGTTCCTGCAAAAGGAAACATTAAAATATACAAATTAATTTCACCAAAGAATCCGCTGAGAAAAAGTCCGTGGAACTCGCCAGATTATCAAGATATTTCTATTACTGAATTTAGAAAACTGTTTCCTAATGATCCTTATTCTGAAAATGAAGCTGATGAAAAAGAGTGGAAAAAAGGTGAAATGGTTTTTTTAAGTGATTTTGATACAGAAACATCAAAAGAACTGCAACTTAAAAACATTAAAAAATGGTTTTCCGGACAATATATTGCCGTTTTAGAAAGTAAAGATAAATTTGGAAACCCTGTAAAAGATGAGCAAAAATTCTCTCTTTTTAATACCAAAGAAAATAAAGTTGCAGACAATAAATTGTTTGTTATTAATACCAACAAAACTTCTTATACTGTTAATAATATTGCAGAAGTAACTATTGGTTCTGCATCAAAAGACATAACGGTTATTGTACAAATTGAAAAGAATCATAAAATTATAGAAACACATTTAATTCATTTAAATAATAAAACAAAAACACTAAAAATACCGGTTAACAAAGAAGATATTGGTGGTTTTGCTGTTAAATATCACTTTGTAAATTACAATTATTTTAAAAGTGGAAGTTTACTAATTAATGTAATTGAAGAACAAGCAAAAATAGCCATTGAAACCAATATTTTTAGAGATAAATTACAACCAGGACAAGATGAAACTTGGAGTTTCACCATAAAAAACGACAAAGATGATAAAATTTCTGCGGAAGTTTTAGCTTCTATGTACGATGCTTCTTTAGATCAATTTAAGACGCATAATTGGCAATTTAACCCTAATACACCTAAAGCAACTTACAGTTCTTACAATACAAGTAACGCTCGTAATAGTTTTGGAAATATTAATTTTAATATCAGAAATAATCAACGTAGCTATTACGGTTTTCCTTCTATTTCTTATGATACTTATAACTGGTTTGGGTTTAGTTTGCTAAATAATAGGTGGACAAATCAACAATATTTAAGAGATATAACTAATAAATTAAAAAACATAAAATTCAAAGCTATATTTAAAAAATCGGGTAAATTTAATGGTACTATTAGTGGAATTGTAACTGATAAATATAATGAACCAATACCAGGGGCTAATGTTACAGTTAAAGGTAGTTTAACAGGAAAAGTAACAGACTTTGATGGAAACTATTCCATTAAAATAAAAAAAGGAGATATTTTAACGTTTAATTATTTAGGTTTTAATGATATAGATATAAAAGTAGAAGACTTTTCTATACTTAACGTGGCCTTAAAGGAAAACCTAAATTCTTTAGACGAAGTTGTTATAATTGGTTATGGAGCTCAGAAGAGAAAAGACATGACTGGCGCTGTTATGAAATGGAGTGTAAAAACAGCAAACGAAATGGCTCCTGGAATTGAGTTAGAAGAAGCTCTTCAAGGACAAGTTTCAGGTATAAATGTTGATAATGGCTCTGCAAATATTCTAATAAGAGGCATAGGTAGTTTAGACAACGTTACAGAGGCATTATATGTGGTTGATGGAAAAGTAATGACAAAATTAGAGGTTGAAAGTATAAACCTTAATGAAATTTTAGAAATGGATATTCTAAAAGATGCTGCTGCCATTTCTTTATATGGACAAAGAGGTTTAAATGGCGTAATTATAATTAATACCAAAAAAGCTATAAACAATCAATTATCACAAATAGAAGCACGAAAAAACTTTAAAGAAACCGCTTTCTTTTTTCCACAATTAAGAACAGATAAAAACGGACAAGTCAGTTTTTCTTTTACAATGCCAGAAGCATTAACACGTTGGAAATTACAATTACTAGCACATACTAAATCTTTAAAATCGGCAACCAAAACATTAGAAACGGTTACGCAAAAAGAATTAATGATAGTGCCAAATGCACCAAGATTTTTACGTGAAGGAGATAAAATTACTTTAAGTGCAAAAATTACCAACTTAACAAATAACCAATTAAGTGGTTTCGCAAAATTAATGTTAACGGACGCAATTACAAACAAAGAAATTAATATTGATTTAGAAAACACTAATTCTACTAAAAACTTTACAGTAAATAAAGACGGAAATACCAATGTATCTTGGCAATTATCAATTCCAGAAACGGTGCAAGCGGTACAATATAAAATTGTGGCTAAAGCTGGTGATTTCTCTGATGGTGAACAAAATGTTTTACCCGTTTTATCCAACAGGATGTTGGTAACAGAAACCTTACCAATGTGGATAAAATCTAACGAAACAAAAACTTTTACCTTAGATAAGTTAAAGAACACTTCGTCTACGCTCAGTGCAGGCTCGTCTTCTACTTTAAAAAACCACAAATTGACTTTAGAAATGACGTCAAACCCAGTTTGGTATGCAATTCAATCTTTGCCATATTTAATGGAATATCCGTATGAATGTGCAGAACAAGTTTTCTCTAGATATTATGCAAATACCTTGGCAAGTTTTGTCGCAAATTCTAATCCTAGAATTCAAAAAGTATTTAATGCTTGGAAATCTTCTGATGCTTTATTATCTAATTTAGAGAAGAATCAAGAATTAAAATCATTAATAATTCAAGAAACTCCTTGGTTAAGAGATGCGCAATCTGAAACCGAGCAAAAAAAGAGAATCGCTTTATTATTCGACTTGAATAAGATGAAAAATGATCAAGAAAAGGCCATCAATAAATTAGAAGACATTCAGATGAATTCTGGTGGATTTCCTTGGTTTAAAGGCGGACGATATGAAAGTAATTTTATTACACAACATATTGCAACTGGTTTTGGACATTTATCAAAATTAGGTGCAGAAAATTTCGAACCATCAACTAAAAAAATAATAGAAAAATCTGTTAATTATTTAGATGGAGAATTATTAGAACAATACAATAAACTCATAGAAAGAGCAGAAGAAATTAAACAGAAAGCCAAAACAGAAAAAAAAGGTAAAGAAGATTATGACAACTATTTGGCTAAAAACAATCTGAACTATTTTACCATTCAGTATTTGTATATGCGTAGTTTTTATTCTTCCATTTCTATGAATAACAACTTGCAAAAAGCGGTTGCTTATTACAGAAATCAAACTGTTACCTATTGGAATGACTATAATTTATATGCAAAAGGACAAATTGCTTTATCGCTTTTTAGAAGCGATGAAAAAATAACTGCAAGTCAGATTTTAAAATCCTTAAAAGAAAATTCAATTACTTCTGATGAATTAGGAATGTATTGGAAAGAAAACGCTGCTGGTTACTATTATTATCAAGCTCCTATAGAAACTCAAGCATTAATGATTGAAACATTTTCTGAAATAGAAAACAATACAGAAACCATTGACAACCTAAAAATTTGGTTGCTAAAAAACAAGCAAACCAATAGTTGGAATACCACCAAGGCAACTTCTGAAGCGGTGTATGCATTATTGTTAAATGGAACTAATTGGATTGAAGCCAGTACTGAGCGAAGTCGAAGTGTAACTGATATGGTAGATATAAAAGTTGGTGACAATGAAATTAATCCAACAAAGTTGGATAACGTAAAAGTAGAAGCAGGAACTGGATATTTTAAAACTTCTTGGAATGGATCTGAAATTACACCAAAAATGGCAGAAGTGATCATCAACAAGAAAGGAGAAGGAATTGCATGGGGAGGTTTGTATTGGCAATATTTTGAAGATTTAGACAAAATTACTTCCGCAGAAACACCTTTAAAATTGGATAAGAAATTATTCTTAAAAGTAAATTCAGATACAGGAAAAGAGTTACAGGAAATAACAAAAAACACAAAGTTAAAAGTTGGCGATTTAATTACGGTAAGAATTGAGTTAAGAAGTGACAGAGACATGGAATTCATCCATATGAAAGATATGAGAGCTTCTGGTGTAGAACCTGTAAATGTTTTATCTAGATATAAATGGCAAGACAATATAGGTTATTATGAAAGCACTAAAGATGCTGCTACTAACTTCTTTTTTGATCGTTTTCCTAAAGGCGTTTATGTTTTCGAATATGATGTAAGAGTTAATAATGCAGGGAATTTCAGTAACGGAATTACAACAATACAAAGTATGTATGCTCCAGAATTTAGCAGTCATTCTAAAGGAATAAGACTTATGGTGGATGAAAATTAAGCATTTTACCTAGCTAAATAACAAGCTTTTTATTTTGATTCACTTGCTAAATGGTTGTATTTTGGGCATCCCTAATTTAATTACATATCATAAAATGAAGAAAATATTATTAGCCCTAAGTATAATATTAGCAGCAAGTTTCTCTATAAATGCCCAACAAATATCTAACCACGCAATTGGTATACGTATTGATGGCGGAAATGGTACCGGAGAAGAAATTTCCTATCAAAAACTATTAAACAATAACAATCGATTAGAAGTGAATTTAGGTTTTGGTAGTGAGTATAATGACTTTAAAGCAACTGGTTTATATCAATGGATTTGGAGCATAGAAGAACAATTTAATTGGTATACAGGTATTGGTGGTGGCATTGCTTCTGCTAATAAAACAGGAATATATGGTGCAGGTCTTATAGGAATTGAATATAACTTTAGAGCTCCTTTAATAGTTGCCCTAGACTACAGACCAGAAATTGGTTATACTGGCAATTCAACTGGTTTAGTATCCAATATGGGTATCGCTGTTAGGTATCAGTTTTAAAACATAAATTTTACTTTATAACCCTTCTAATTTAACTATTAGAAGGGTTTATTACGCAATTATTTTTTGTTGGTAAAAATATCTTTTGAGTTCATATTTCAATAGATAAAGATCATAAAGATGAATTAATAAATATAACTTTGACCTTCAATAAAAAACACATAAAAACATGAAAAAAACACTTTTAATTATCGGTCTTTTAATAGTTGGAGCATTTTCTGTAAATGCTCAAGACATTTCAGATAATGCAATTGGACTTCGTTTTAGTGGAGGAAATGGAGTGGGTGGAGAAATCTCTTATCAAAAAGCATTAGGAGCCAACAACCGTTTAGAAGTAGATTTAGGTTTAGCTAACGAATTTGCTGATTTTAAAGCTACTGGTTTATATCAATGGGTTTGGAATCTAGAAGATAAATTTAATTGGTACGCTGGTTTTGGTGGTGGAATTGTTTCTGCTAGTGGTACCGGAATTTATGGTGCTGGGGTTGTTGGTATTGAATATAATTTTGATGCACCAATTTTAGTATCTCTAGATTATAGACCAGAAGTAGGTATTGCAGGTGGCTTAAGCGGTGTAAATTCTGATATATCTTTAGCTGTTAGATATCAATTCTAAATAGGAAATTTATTATATTAAAAAATCCTCTAAATTAATTTTTAGAGGATTTTATTTTTTTACTCGCTTTGGCAAGCGGATTAAAATCTAAAGCTAATTGCAACCAATAGTTTAAATCATCATCTAAATCTACCGCTTCTTCAGAGAGAAACACAAAACCTTTCATCGGTTTTCCTGTAAAATTCATTTTATTACACCCCTCCTTTTCTATAGATTCATCATAAATATTTGGATTAATACGAGCCATAATTTCTTCTTTCATTACAGCAACATACATTTTATCATCTACCATAAATAATAAACCTCCCATCATTTTTTTTGTAATAAAAGCAATACTCTTTTCAGTTAAAAATTGAGAAACTCTATCTACTAAATGCCATTAATTATTTATTTGAGAGGATAACTTTGTAATATTTTATGCACTATTTCTTTAAAATAAAGTATTCTTTTTGCTGGATTTCTTTTCTCCTTTATGGTGGATGTTAAAATACCTTCCCAAAATAATTCATTGGTTTTAGCATCTACGAACTCTAAAGTAATTTCTTCATCTAGCTTTTTTCCACCAATCGGAATTCCGCCAGAAACTCCTAAACCACCATTTCTACCTCCACTTCCTAAACCAATTGCTATGGTATTTGTAACTTTAGCTTCAGTAGTTTTTGCTTTTAAATTGATATAAAAATCAGGCGTTTCTGTCTCTTTAAAACCAAGTGATTCCATTTCTGAAAATATGGCGTCTGCGCTCCTATTTACATCAAACTCATTTAAACCTGCGCCAATATCATCAAAAAAAGCATAGGTTTTGTATTGCTTAAAATTCGTATTATCATCATAATCTGTAATTACTTTAGAAGTTGAGCAACTCATCAATAAAAACAAAAAGAAGTATCGTACTTTCTTCATAACAAATTTTATTTATTCTCTTTAATTACAACTCTCGTAGGAGTATCTTTTCCACTAATAATACTCTCAGTTCCTTTTGCAACAGCCTTAATCGTTTCTGTAATTACAGCCATATCTAGAGTTTCTACTTCATCAGAAACCTGATGATAATCTTTATCAACATCTATTGGTGTTGTAGAAAAAGTATGAGAAGGCACCCCTAACCTTGCCAAGGAAGCATTGTCTGATCTAAAAAACAAATTAAACTTTTTATACGGATCTGCAAATAGTTGATAGCCGGTTCCCTCTAAATTCTTCTGAATAATTTTACCAAAATCAGATCTTTCAAAACCTGTTAACCACGCCGTATTTGGACCAAAACTTGGTACTTTCCCTATCATTTCTAGATTAATACCTGCTACAAATTTAGTAGCGTCAATTCCTTTTCCAAAATAAGTAGAACCTATTAAGCCTAATTCTTCACCAGTAAAAGCAACAAAAAGAATCGTTCTTTCATTATTTGCTTTCTCTTTAAAATATTCTGCCAAAGCTAAAACTCCGGTTACACCAGAAGCATCATCATTAGCACCATTATAAATACTATCTAATTGCCCTTCTTTAATTTTAACCCCCAAATGATCGTAATGCGCAGAAATAATTACAATTTCATTTTTCTTAGATTTCCCTTCCAAAACACCAATAATATTACTGGTTGTTATTTCTTTTTTAGAACTTTTGTCTGTAAATGTAAAAGTCTGTCTGTAATCTTTTAAAGTATCATAAGTAGTTAACCCAATTCTTTTAAATTCATTTTCTATATATTTTGCGGCTTTTTCAATTCCTGCAGTTCTGGTCTTTCTACCTTCCATATCATCAGCCGCTAAGGTATAAAGATGTTTTTTTACTGTAATAGAATCTATAACTGCAACCTTTTTATTCGTTTTAACTACTTTCGCACTTTCTTTACAAGAAAAAATAATTGCAAATAAAAGGACATAAACTAAGTTGATTTTCTTCATTCTAATTGAGTTTTAAAAGTTTAAATATAGCTAAATTTATTTCGTATTTTTGTTGAAAATATATAAAATGGATTTATCTCTTATACCAAACATAAAACACTTAAACTCAAATAACTTTTTTTTGCTTGCAGGTCCTTGTGCCATAGAGAGTGAAGAAATGGCAATGAGAATTGCCGAAAAAGTACTTACAATTACAGATAAGCTAGAAATTCCTTATATTTTTAAAGGAAGTTTTAAAAAAGCAAACAGAAGTAGAATTGATAGTTTTACAGGAATTGGAGATAAAAAAGCCTTAAAAATTTTACGTAAAGTTTCTGAGACTTTTAATGTACCCACTGTTACCGATATTCATGAAGTTTCAGATGCTATAAAAGCAGCAGAATATGTAGATGTTTTACAGATTCCTGCTTTTTTAGTTCGTCAGACAGACTTAGTGGTAGCTGCTGCACAAACGGGTAAGGTTGTCAATCTTAAAAAAGGGCAATTTATGAGTCCTGGAGCAATGAAACATGCAGTTCAAAAAGTAAAAGATGCTGGTTCTGAAAAAGCGTGGATTACCGATAGAGGCACCATGTTTGGCTACCAAGACATGATTGTAGATTTTAGAGGAATTCCGGAAATGAGAAAGTTTGCACCTACAATTTTAGATGTTACACACTCTTTACAACAACCAAATCAAGAAGTAGGTGTTACAGGCGGAAGACCAGATATGATAGAAACGATTGCTAGAGCCGGAATTGTAAATAACGTGGATGGATTATTTATTGAAACTCATTTTGATCCTGCAAATGCAAAAAGTGATGGAGCAAACATGCTACATTTAGACAATTTAGAAGGTTTGTTAACTAATCTAGTTGCTATTAGAAAAACGATAAATAGTTTATAAAAGAGCTGTTTTTTGGGCGTTTTAACAGGCTTTCTCTACTCGCTTTTTCTTCGTGCTGATAAAAATCAGCATCTCAAAAAAGAGCTCAAACATTGAGCCTGTCTTGAGCGTAGTCGAAAGGTTCAATCCTTAACGCGCTTACTCAGTATCCATAAAAAATAATTACATAAATCCTACAAGGTCATTTTTTGATCTTGTAGGGTTTTTTAATCCTTTCTAAAATTATTTTCTCTTATAAAACCCTTTTTCTTTAAGTTGATGCGCTTCCTCTAAAACTGATAGTAAAATTTCTTCATTAATATCATCTATAGTCCAATATCGTAAGGACTTTATAACTTTTCTGTTTTCTAAAATTAAATACTCATTGTATTTTGTTAAATGAGCAGAAACCCAAAAACCTACATCTACATACCCTTTTTTCTTTGAAGGATTTAAATAACAAAATGGCTTTTCATCTAAATAATAAAAAGGCATTTTCCATTTAAATTGTAAATCTACTTCTGGGAAATTAGTTTCAATTAAAATCTGCAAATGCATTAAAATGGATTTGAAAGGTTCTTGTTGCTTTAAAATGTATTCTTCTGCAGGTTTCATTTTTGTATATTCGCGAAAGTTAAAAAATTACAGGTAAATAAAAGTTATATGAACGATAATATTAAAATTAATTTCTCTTTAAAAGGATATACAAGTATTCTTATTGGAGCTTACTTTTTTATAAGCAATCATTTTATAAAGACAATTTTAGATAGTACTATTATTGAAGAAAGTCCGTTGGCAAAAACGTCTCCAGAGAGCATAAAAACTATAGTAATATCGATTTTATTTTTGGTTTTTCTCCTTTCTTCTTTTACCTTATTTTTTTTCGGAAAAAGGAATGCTAAAAAGTTACAACATCAACTTTGGAATGCAAAAACAAAAGCTGCTTTTAAAAAATATATTCTTGGTATTATAATCATCTCTACTATATTAATTATTTTAATGAATCTAGGCTTTATCAATTACCTAACTTCTACTTTCCTTGTTTTATATGGTGTTTTCTTGTTTTTATTTAAAAATAAAGAAAGTAAAGACTTATTAGTATTGGCAAGTTTGTGTGTTCTTTTAGGTGTTTTATGCTTTTTAATCCCTAGTTATTGGTCTTCTGCGATATCTATTATTGCAATAGTTCATGTTACATATGGATTTATAGCAAAATAATGTTTCATTAATTTTACATCCTTTTTTATTTTTTAAACTGATTCTAAAAGTTTTTACAATTTTAATTGCGTACTATAATTTTTATAATTTACTTTGCAATTCAAAGTTCTTTAAGAAATGAGTCAAAAAGATTATTTAAAAGACCTATCAGAAATTAAAAACTTAATGAGTAAATCATCAAAATTTATTTC